>JANXCK010000114.1 GCA_025060055.1 Fimbriimonadales bacterium
AACCCGCTTGCGCATCGCTTGCTCAAGTGTACCTCAACGCGCCTGCGCATCGGCAAAATCGGGTACACTTCTTGGGCTATGGGTCGTCAGGTTGATTTCCCGTTGATTTTTGAGCGCAGTGTACCTGAGCGCAGAGGTGTGCGTCCTCCTGTGTGTGATGTGCCTGCCCAGCCGCTTGCGGAGCTGCTCGGCAGTCATAATCTGCGCGCGGAGCCGCCCGCCCTGCCCGAAGTGAGCGAACTGGACGCCCTGCGCCACTACACGCGCCTTGCGCAGCGCAACTACGGTATCGATATTGGCTTCTACCCGCTCGGCTCCTGCACGATGAAGTATAACCCGCGCATCAACGAGAAGGTCGCCGCGCTCACGGGTTTCACGCACGCGCACCCGCTGCAGCCCGAAGCTCTCTCGCAGGGCGCGCTGCAACTGATGTACGAACTGCAGCAAGACCTGAAAGCTATCACGGGCTTTGCGGAAGTCACGCTGCAGAATGTAGCAGGCGCACACGGTGAACTGCTGAGCCTGATGCTCATCAAGAAATATCACGAGACGCGTGGCGAGGGGGAGCGGCGCAAGATTGTACTCGTGCCCGACTCGGCGCACGGCACGAACCCCGCCTCCGCCGCCCTGTGCGGCTACACCGTGCTGTCTATCCCCACCAACGCGGAGGGCGATACCGACCTGGACGCGCTGCAACGCGCCATCGAGCAGCATGGCGACGCCATCGCTGCGATGATGCTGACCAACCCCAGCACCCTGGGGCTGTTTGACCGCAACGCCCGCAAGGCTTGCGAACTGCTGCATGCGGTGGGCGCGCTGGTGTTCTGCGACGGCGCGAACATGAACGCGATGGTGGGCGTCGTGCGCCCCGCCGACATCGGCTTCGATTGCATGCACCTGAACCTGCACAAGACTTTTTCCACACCGCACGGCGGCGGCGGACCAGGCGCAGGCGCAGTCGGCGTCTCGGAGCGGCTTGTACCGTTCTTACCGACGCCGCGCATCGTGTATCAGGGCGACCGGTATGCGCTCTCGTATGATTACCCGCACTCCATCGGGCGCGTGCATGCGTTCTATGGCAACTTTTTGAACCTCGTGCGGGCGTATGCCTACATTCGGGCGTATGGCGGCGAGCAGCTGCGCACGATTGCCGAGTTTGCCGTGCTGAACGCGAACTACATGCTGGCGCGTATCCGCCATGCCTTCCCCCCAGCGGTAAACCGCCTCTGCATGCACGAGTGCGTCGTCACCGCTAAACACTTCAAGCAGCAGTATGGCGTGCGCGCGTTGGACATCGCGAAGCGGTTGCTGGACTACGGCTTCCATCCGCCCACGATGTATTTCCCGCTGATTGTGCCCGAGTGCCTAATGATTGAGCCGACTGAGACCGAAAGCAAGCAGACCATCGACATGTTTGCGAATGCGCTGCTGGAAATCGCGCGCGAGGCGATGGAGCAGCCTGAGCTGTTGCAGCATGCGCCGTACAACACGCCCGTGCGTCGCCTGGACGAGGCGGGCGCAGCGAAGAATCTGATCCTGCGATGGCAGGGCGCGGTGATCTATCCGCAGGAGGTGCCCGCCTGCGCTTGCTGAGTAAGCGGAAAGGATGCCCAGCAAGGTATAATCCTGCTGGCATATGGAATCGCTGACTCGCGAAGAGGAACTGATTGTAGCGCGGCTCATCGAGGAGCTCAAGCAGCATCCGCGCCTGCGCCGCCCGCTGATTGAGGCGCTGGAGATGGTGGAGCTGCTCGGTGTGCCACAACAGCTGAACGAACTCAAGACAATCGTAGAGCAGATACTCCTGAAGCAGCAGGAATACGGCCAGCGACTCGCCCGTGTGGAGCAGCTTGCTGGAGAAGCGAAGCAAGAAGCTCAGGGAGCAGCGCAAGCTGCTCTTGAAGCCAAGCAGGAAGCCCGTGAAGCCAAGCAGGTTGCTCTTGAAGCCAAGCAAGCTGCTCTTGAAGCCAAGCAGGAAGCCCGTGAAGCCAAGCAAGCTGCCCTTGAAGCCAAGCAGGAAGCCCGTGAAGCCAAGCAGGTTGCTCTTGAAGCCAAGCAAGCTGCTCTTGAAGCCAAGCAGGAAGCCCGTGAAGCCAAGCAGGTTGCTCTTGAAGCCAAGCAAGCTGCTCTTGAAGCCAAGCAGGAAGCCCGTGAAGCGAAGGAAATTGCGCTGGAGGTGCGTGAGCGTGTCGATCGGGTCGAGCGTGACTTGGCGGTGGTGAAAGGTAATGTGGAAGAGATGCACGCCGCCAAGCGTATGCCTGCTGTGTTTGGCAGGTACTTGCGCAAACTGCGCATCTACGACACGCAGCAGTTTAGCACATTCGTAGAGGAGCAGTTCCCGTTGCTCAGTGAGGAGGAACAGACCGAACTGCTGTACGCTGACTGGTTCGTGCAGGGGCGCGTGCGCGGTCAGGAGCGTGAGGTCTGGCTGGTAGTGGAGGTCTCGTGGGGAGTGGGTATCGACGATGTGGAGCGAGCGCATGCGCGGGCGACGATTTTGCGGCGGGCGGGCATAGAAGCCTACGGCGCGACGATGGGCAAAGGCGCCACGCCTGATGCCGTAGAACGCGCTCAGCAGCTGGGCGTACTCCTTGCACTTGATGGCACGGTGCAAAACGCCGAAGCCCTGCGCTGACACAACCCCCATGTGTAGCCATCCGACTGCAGACTGTTCCCCTCTCCGCCTCCTCAATGACGGCGTGTGCCCGCCCGAAGTGAACATGGCACGCGACCTCGCCCTGCTGGAAGCGTTCGAGCGGGGTGAGATTCCGTCCACTTTGCGCGTATACCAGTGGGCATCGCCCGCGCTCACCTATGGCGTGAACCAGCAGCTACCCTTGCGCCTGAGAGAGGCGTGCGAGCAGCTCGGCATCCCACTGTTCCGTCGTCCAACGGGCGGCAAAGCCGTGCTGCACGGACACGACCTAACGCTGGCGCTGGTGTTCCGCCCTTGCTTCCAATCTCCACCTCGCGACGCAGCTGAGGGCAGTCCCGACTCCCAAGCGAACGCCGCCCCTGCCCGCCTCTACCCCCGTCAGGTGTATCTCTGGCTTGCGCCTGCGCTGATAGAGGCGTTTCGGCAGGTGGGCGTGCCCGCTGCGCGGGGCGACGCCGCCGCGCCCGACCCGCGCAGCCTCAACGATGGGGGTGACTGCTTCGCCACACCTGCGATTGCCGACATCGTGAACGCCGAAACAGGCATCAAACTGATGGGCTGTGCGCTTTTGGTGCGTGGCGCATGCGTGCTGATGCAAGCGTCTATCCCGCTGCGCCTGCCCGCTGTGCCTGTGGAGCGACTGTTCGGGCATCCCCACCCAGCACCGCCCGAAATGGACACCGAAATGCTCACCAAAGCGCTCTACACCACTCTCCAGCATCTGCTAATGTTAAGAAAATGTTAAATCCTGCCCTTTGCCTCGCTCAGGGCTTGCAATTCCGCAGAATTGTGGTGTATAATAGGCACGGATTCGCATGCGGGGTGCGAGTCCGACGGGGTAGCATCTGTATACCCACACACTGGACATGCTTGACCTGAAATGGAGGTGGGTTTCCTGCTCTATCGCCCTGTATGAGTACCCGCGTCAATCGAAACAGGAGGGTCGTTACAATGCGAAGAAGCAGCGTTGTTCTTTCGGTTGCAGCAGTTGCTGCTGCATTGGCGGTTAGTGCTTCTGCCCAGCCAAGTCTGACGGGCAACGACTGGTCGTTTAGTTTCCGCGCTCGATTGTCCCATCCAGCCCCTAATAGCGTGCTTGGTGGTCCTGCGCCTCTCAGTCGCAACGGCGCCGCGGCGCTCACCCAGCAGAACAACGGCAACCTAAGCGTGCAGTTCGGCGTGCTGCCCCTCACAGGCACGATTAGCGGCTCTGGGTTAGGCGCGAGTTTCGTGGCAGGCGTCTCGATTCCCGACCCGATAAACCTACCTGGTTCGCTGATTGGTCTGGATGCGCTGACAATCACTCTGCAGGGTTCCACCTTCAACTTCGCGGGCACGCTCACAGGCTACAACCCGCCCGACGCCACAAATGTTCCTCCCAATCGCGGCTGGCGCATCACGGGCACGCCCAGCAACGTCACAGGTCCCGCTAACAACCCCTCGCTGGCAAACCGTGACCCAAACAGCAGCTGGGGCGTGTTCGAAACCGTTATTGTGCGAGGTGGCTCCGCCTACAACTTGCCCGATGAGATTGTGCTGCAGAACTTCGAGTTCATCATCGACGAGTGGGAGCTGGTTCGCCCTGTGCCTGAGCCAGCGAGCTTGCTGGCGTTAGGCGCGGGGCTGGCGGGGCTGCTCACGCTGCGTCGCCGCAAATAGTCGCCTACTTCTGCCAACACATCGTAGACACCTCCTCTCGGAACGGCGGTATCAGAACCCGCCGTTCCGAGCTGTTTTTACAACGGCTCATAGCACAACCACACTGGGCACGGAGAATGCTTCATCACATATGCCACTACACCTATCCCCAACGGGTTCTCCATCGGGAGCAGTTTGCGATGGTCGGTTAGCACCAGTAGGTCTGCCTCTATCTCTTCCGCCTCGCTGACCAATCCTGGTCCCACTTCGCGTGCCTGCACCAAGTCGGCAGCGACGACCATCCCCTCTTCTTGGGCGATATGTTCCGCCTCCAACAGCATCTGCTCCGCTTCATGCACGCCGGGCGGTTCGGGCGCGTCCACCTCGTGCGTGTAGCCAACAACCAGCACATACACCAAGCGCAAGTTGCTGCGCGTGTGCTTCGCAAAACGGCAGAGCCAGCGCAACACGCGCTTGTCATGCTCGCTGCCCCGATACGCCATCAGAATCGTTCGCATCGCTATCGCTCCAAGAAGTAGCGCACAGTGGACACCACTACCTTCGGCTTTTTCATCAGCGCAAGGCGCAGAATCCATGCCGATTGGTTGTGCAACAGATGATGCCACCACTTGCGCGGGTAGAACTCAGGAATAATCACCGTAATCTGATCCAGTTGCTCTTCCGCGAGCAGTTCGTCGATGTAGTCCTCAATCGGCTCGACCAGAGAACGGTGTTCGGAGTCGATGATTTTCAGGGGGATGTCGGGCACGAACTCGCGCCACTCTTGCTGCATCTTTTCGGCGGCAGGGGTCACTAAGCGCAGCTCGGTCTCCTCGTCTTTGGTGCGTTTTAGCACGCGCCGATAGACGGCGGGCGGGCGCGGGTCAACATTGATGTGCAACGCCTCGATTTCGTCGGCGGGGGCGAGCGCGCGGGCATAGTTCAACGCCTGCAGCACGCCCTGATGCACGCTGGGAACCAAAACCAGTACCTTGTGGCGCATCTGGCGTGGTGCGGAGAGCTTCGGCTTCAACTGCGCCTTGATGGTCATATAATGCTCATGCACCTTGAACAGTAGGAACATCAGCACGCCGATTGAGACCAGCGTAATCCATGCGCCATACCGAAAGTTCGCAACGAGCTGCGTCATCAGCACCAGCCCTGTGGTACACGCGCCAAAGCCACTAATCAGCATCCCAAGACGCCAGTGCGGTGGCTTGAGACGCGCAAAGCGTCGTGCCATCCCCGCCTGCGACAGCGTAAACCCAATAAACACACCAACGGCATACAGCGGAATCAGCGAGTGTGTATCCCCCCGAAAGTAGATAATCAGCGACGCAGAGAGCAGTCCCAACAGGATGATGCCGTTGTTGAACACTAACCGATCGCCGAGATTCGCCAGCTGGCGCGGCGCAAAGCGGGCGTTTGCCAGCACCGACGACAGGCGCGGAAAGTCCACATACGCGGTGTTCGCCGCCAGAATCAGAATCAGCATCGTGGCTGCCTGCACCACATAGTAGAACCATTCAAACGGCATGCCTTCCAGCACAGTGCGCGCGAGGCGTGAAGTGAGTGTCTCCACAATCTCGCCCTGCTCGTTCTTGACGGGCAGCACATGGTAGTATGACGCAGCGTAGGTGATACCCAGCACCAACCCTGCCAAGATGAGCGCCATTAGCAGC
The DNA here is from genome assembly GCA_025060055.1 of Fimbriimonadales bacterium. Classification (GTDB taxonomy): domain Bacteria; phylum Armatimonadota; class Fimbriimonadia; order Fimbriimonadales; family GBS-DC; genus GBS-DC. The sequence continues at coordinate 5,980 of JANXCK010000114.1, forward strand.
AGTGTGAGCGCGGCGTTGCGCGACTCTGGCGCTTTAAAAGCGGACACGCCGTCCGCGATGGCTTCGACGCCCGTGAGAGCGGAACAGCCCCGTGCAAAGGCGGTCAGAATCACCAGTAATCCAAGCGCCTGCGTCTCCTCACCGTAGGGGGGATACGGCGCGGGCTGAATGTCGCCTGCAAAGCCGCGTGCCAATCCCACTGTGATTAGGATCGCGAAAGTCAACACAAAACCGTAGGTAGGCGGTGCGAACACCAAACCCGACTCGCGTGCCCCGCGCAGGTTGATGAGCGTCATCAGCGCGATAAACAAGAGGCAAAGCGAGACGCGGTACGGCAGCAGCGCGGGAAACGCAGAGATAATTGCGTTCACGCCCGCCGCGATGCTCACCGCCACGGTCAACACATAGCCCACCAGCAGCGCGGACGCCGCCAGCACGCCCCAAAACTCGCCCAAGTTCTCGCGTGAGACGATAAACGCGCCACCACCCTGCGGATATGCGTACACCGTCTGCCGATACGAAAACACTACGATGAACAGCAGCGCCACAACCGCCAGCGAAATCGGGAACGCCCAACGCAACGCTTCCTCACCCGCGCTCCACAGCACCAACATCATCTCTTCCGTCGCGTAGGCAGAAGAAGAGAGCGCGTCGGAGGCAAACACAGGCAGGGCTAATAGTACGGGCAACCGCTCATGGCGCGCCCGCCGCGTAGAAAGCACCGGTCCAACCAAGAGCCGCCAGATTTTACCGAGCATCTATCTCGTCGGGCTAAGAGTATACCTGTTGTTTCCCGTTGTGCCTGACTGACCATCTGGCTTACGGTATAATTCGCGCGGAGGCAAACCATGCAAAGGAGATTAGCCTCTTTGGGATTTTGCGTGGTGGTCGCGCTGGGAGTCGCGACTTTTCTTCATGCGGTAGCAGACAACTTTGACCCCGCTGAGAAGCTCTGTGCCCAGAATCTCGCTCGGCTGGGCATCGCTGCCCTGCTGTATGTACAGGACTACGATGATCGCTTCCCGCTGGCGTATGACCGCTTTGCTGAGAGCCAGCCGTGGCGCTGGGATGTGCCAGCGCCCGTACCGCGCGACTGGCAGGATAGTAACCCGCAAGGTGGCTGGACTTGGGCGAACGCGCTTATGCCGTACCTGGTCAACCGATACCAACGCAATCTCCCTGCTGCCTTGAGCTGCCCAGCCACCCTGCCCGTGAAGCTGCCCAGTGTTGACTACAGTCGGCGTGTGCGCTCGCCGATGGCGGTCAGCTACACCTACAACGGCTACCTGCACAGCTACCGTCTGGGATTGGTGGAAGATCCCAGTCGGCTGGTTGTGATTTGGGAGGGGTTGGGACGCGAACACTGGATTGGGTTCGCGCCTGTGAACCCGATCTTGCGTTGCGACCGCGCCGATAAAGCCTGCTTGTTCACGCCGTGTGTCAACCCTGCTACTCACTATCCGCGGGGTGAGGTGCGCCTCCCACGCCAGTCGGTCTGGATTCACCGCTCTGGGATGTATTTTGTCACGGCGGAGGGCAGGCTGTTCACGCGGCGGCTCGGTGCATCGCTTGCGCCCAACAACACGAACCCGAACCTCGACCCGTTCACCCAATACAACGCGCAGGGCATCCCCAGCGCCGCGCATGGAGACAGCTGCGGGCTGTTGCCGTTCTTTGCGCCCCGATAAGGAGGAATCTGGTATGCGAAACACGATGCTTTTCGGATTGCTGACCTTCGGTGTTGCAGTGCTGGCATCTGCACAGGTGCGCGAGGTATGGCGCTATGAGTTCGTGCCACCACAAGAGGAACTGAGCGCGCGGCTGGAGCGCGTTGTACGCTTGGCAGACGGCGGCGTGATGCTGCTGGGCTGGGTGGATACCACGCTGAACGGGCAGGATGCTTTGGCAGTGCGCCTGCGCCCCAACGGAACCGTCGCGTGGGTCTATCAGCATGACGGCGCAGGCTTTGATGACGCCTTTGTCGACGCCGTCGAAGCGTTCAACAACCAGGTTTGGCTACTGGGACGATTCACGGATGCCAACGGTTACCTGCAGACGCAGGTACATAAACTCACACCCGCAGGGACGCCTGTCAGCACTCAAACGATGCTCAATCCCCCGATGACTCACCTGCGTCCGTTGCGATTCGGCTACTACGATACGCTCATCCTTTTCGCGGAGAGTGTGAGCGCATCGGGTGAAAGCCAGCTGCGCCTGTTCGATAGCTGGCAACTGAGCGAGTACTACAACTATCCCTTCCGCCCTTGGGGTGTAAGCTATAGCCCCGACTCGCTGCAGACGCAGAGCGTTGTAGGCGGTACGACCGCCTCGTTAGCGAACCTGACCGATGTGAGCCTGCTATTTTTCTACGACTTCTTCGCGCGTTATGCATCGCCGTTTGGCGGGTTCGATATCCCGCTGGTGATTGCGCAGCGGACGGCAGGACAATCTCCCGACGGCTACTATGTGGGCGTGGTCTCAGAGGGCAGGTTCACAGGGGATGACGCGGTACTGCTGTTCTATCGCCCGTTCAGCTTAGGTTGGGGCTACCGCTACAGCTATCAACTGCATGATGACAGCCCTGAAAGCCTTGCCGTCGACCCGCAGGGGCGTGCGCACCTACTGGTGAGGACTATCCTGTGGCGTGACGAGCCGTTCGAGCGACACACTCTACGCCTGCTCCGCTTCTCGGTGCAGGGCGCGCTCCAGCAGGATGTGGAGTTAGAGATTGGGCAGACACGGCTTGTGTCGGGCTTGCTGCGCATCAACGCAGCGGGACAGCGGTTCATGGCGGTTTCCAACCCGTCGTTTGTGGCGCGCCTCGATACGAATGGGCGATACCTGTGGCAGGTTCAAATGCCGATGGTGTTCTACGACCTGCTCGCTGAACCAGACGGCAGCGTAATTGCGGCGGGCGAGCGTATCCTTTACAACGAGGCGCAGTATGAGGTGGCGCGGCGTCTTGCAGCGGTCAAGTACGCCCCCAACGGCGATCTAAACAGCGACGGCTGCATCAACGACGCCGACCTGCTTGGCGTGCTGCTTGCCTTCGGGCAACAGGGCGCTGACCTGATTGCTGACCTCAACGGCGACGGCGTCGTGAACGATGCGGACTTGATCACCGTGCTGTTTGCTTTTGGCAGCGGATGCTAACAACCTCAGCGGTGCGACGGCGAGGACGCCGTCGCCCGCGGCAGCAGGAATGTCATCGCACCAAATCGGGACGATTTCGTACTGAAGGCGCTTAATCAATTGGGGCTTCAAGTGTCATACGGCTGGAGCCGTTCCTGTGCAAACCAAGCCCGCCTACGCGGGCCACAGCCGAACGGAGGTCGGCTTCGTCTGCACAGCAGAGGCTTTAGCCGTACAGGAATATTGCGCTCCTTGAAACCCTGATTGGCAAGTGCCTCCAACTTGAAATCGTCCTTTTTAGCGGGAAGCGTACGATGCAGCGAAGGGACGAGGTGACCTCGCCCGCACAGGCGCGGTTCCCGCGCCCTGCCAGCACATCGAGAGACGATTTCATCTTGGAGGCACTTATGTTTCTCAAAAGCTGAAAGCTCTCTTTTTGACCCTCACCCCCAGCCCCTCTCCCGCCACGCGGGAGAGGGGAGTCCGACTCCCCCCTCTCCCACGCGGTGGGAGAGGGGGGA
>JANXCK010000166.1 GCA_025060055.1 Fimbriimonadales bacterium
CGGGCGTTCGGCGCACAGGGAATCCTGCTCACCGAGCGCGGCACCAGCTTCGGCTACAACACGCTGATCGTCGACATGGCGGGATTGCCCTTGATGCGCCGCTTCGGGGTTCCGATTGTGTTCGACGCGACCCACAGCGTGCAGCGTCCTGGCGGCGCGGGCAAGCAGTCGGGCGGCGACAGGGAGTCGATTGAACCGCTGGCGCGAGCGGCGGTCGCCGTCGGGATTGACGCGCTGTTTATGGAGGTGCATCCCGACCCGTCGCGTGCTTTGTCCGACGCTGCCACGCAGTATCCGCTGGCGCAGGTAGAGCCGTTGCTCCAACGCCTGCTGCGAATCTGGCACGCTGCGCAACAGGTATAATCTCGTTGTTTATGACGCTGGCAGACTTCGGCTGGGCAATCCTGCGCATCGCGCTGATGCTGGGTTTTCTGCTCGGTGCGCTCCCGTTGGTCATTTGGCTGGAGCGGCGCGCCCTCGCATGGTTCCAAAATCGCGTCGGACCCAACCGACTGGGACCGTTTGGACTGCTGCAGCCGATGGCGGACGCCGTGAAACTGTTTTTCAAAGAGGAGATTGTGCCTGCGAACGCCGACCGGCTCATCTGGGCGTTGGCGCCCGCGCTGGCGCTGTTCCCCGCGCTCGTGGCGGCAGCAACCGTCCCGTGGGGACCCAATCGCTTGCTGACCCCCGTGGCGGATGTGGATATCGGGCTGCTCTACTTTTCAGCGATGTCGTCGCTGGCGGCGTATGGCGTGCTGCTGGCGGGTTGGTCGTCCAACAACAAGTATTCGTTGCTGGGTGGGCTGCGGGCGTCGGCACAGGTGATTAGCTACGAGCTGGGCATGGGGCTGGCGCTGGCGACGGCGGTGCTGGCAGCAGGCAGCTTTCGCATGACCAGCATCGTGGAGATGCAAGCGCAGCCGCTGTGGGGCATCGTGCCGTTGCTGCCTAACTGGCTGATTTTCACCCCGTGGGGGCTGATTGGCGGCGCACTGTTTTTCGTGTGCATGCTCGCTGAAACGAACCGTGCGCCGTTCGACCTGCCCGAAGCCGAAAGCGAGCTGGTCGCAGGCTACCAGACCGAATACAGCAGCATGAAGTTCGCCGCGTTCTTTATGGGCGAATATATCGCGATACTGGCAATTTGCGCGATTATGACCACCTGTTTTCTGGGTGGTTACCTCGCGCCGATTAACTTCTCGCCAATTCAGGCGTTGGGGGCGCAGGGTGGCTTCTGGGGCGTGCTGGCGAGCCTCACGGGCGCGCTGATGCCCCCGTTCTGGTTCCTGCTGAAGGTGTTCGCGCTGGTGTTTATGTTCTTGTGGATACGCGCGACACTGCTGCGCCTGCGCTATGACCAGTTGATGAACCTCGGCTGGCGGTTTCTCATCCCCGTCGGCTTGGTGAACCTCGCTTTGCTGACGGTGTATGTCATCTGGGGCTGGGTTCCCTCGCTGATTGGCTACGGCGTGGCGATTGTCCTCTACTTGGTGTTTTTCGGCTCGCGCAAGCCCGAGCGACGCACAGTGCTGCTGGTGCGCGAGGCACAGCCGTATCGACCGAAGGAGGCATAACTGGTGGGCGAGCGTGTGCTGTTTTTCGTGTTGGCGATAGTGGCGATTTTGAGCGCGGGCGGTGTGGTGTTCTCGCGTAATCCTGTGCGCAGCGCACTGCTGCTGGTGCTGAACTTCTTCACGCTCGCGCTGATTTATTTCAGTTTGTCTGCGCAGTTTATCGGCGTGCTGCAGGTGATTGTGTACGCGGGCGCGATTATGGTGTTATTCCTGTTCGTGATTATGCTCCTCAACCTCGGCTCGCCCGATGCCATGCCTCAAGAGCGCGATTTGAAGCGTCCTTTGGCGTACCTGATAGGGTTCGGCATCCTGGCGACGCTGGTGAGCCAGTCGCTGGCGCTGCTCATCCCTGCCACGCCCCAAGCCAGCCCCGATGTGGGCACGGCGCGCGTGATAGGGCTTGCGCTTTTCACACAGTGGGCGTATCCGCTGCTGCTGATGGGCGTGCTGCTGACTGTGGGCGTAATCGGCTCGATTCTGCTGGCGCGAAGGAGGGCTTCTTAGCATGGACGCAGTGCCCCTGAATGCGTATCTGATCCTTTCGGCGTTCCTGTTCGTGATGGGCGCAATCGGGGTGATTGTCAAGCGCAACCCGATTGTGATGTTTATGTGCATCGAACTGATGCTCAACGCTGTGAATCTCACTTTTTTGGCGTTCGCGCGCTACCAGACTGAGTTGCTGACGCAGGTGGCGGGGCATGTGTTCGTGTTATTCGTGTTTGGCGTGGCGGCGGCGGAAGTGGCAGTTGGCTTGGGCATCATCACAGTCATTTTCCGCCTGCGCGAGAGCATCGATGTGGACGAAGTGACCCTGCTGCGCGGCTGAGGGGGTTGTGCGGACGCCCTTATGAAGCGGGTACACTATGCAACGAGGGAGATAGCACGATGAACTTCATAGACAACCCGTTGTCGGCGACCACTATTGCGCTTATTCTGTTCGTAATCGTGATCTTGCGGGCGTCGCTGCGCGTGCTACCTGAGTGGGAGCGCGCCGTGGTTCTGCGTCTTGGACGCTTCCAAGCGGTCAAAGGACCAGGGCTGATTTTCCTGATTCCGATTATCGACACAGCACGGATTGTGGACACGCGCATCGTGACGATGAATGTGCCCCGCCAAGAGGCGATTACGAGCGATAATGTGTCGGTGAGTGTGGACGCGGTGGTGCTGTTCAAGGTGATGGATCCGAAAGACGCCGTCGTGCAGATTACCGACTACATTCAGACCGCCAGCCTGATTGCGCAGACCACCTTGCGCAGCGTGATAGGGCAGGCGGAGCTGGACGACCTGCTGGCGCGACGCGACAAAATCAACCAGCAACTGCAAACCATCATCGACGAGCAGACGGAGGCGTTCGGCGTGAAGGTCACCAGCGTTGAGGTGCGTGATGTGATTTTGCCCGAAGAGATGAAGCGGGCGCTGGCGCGTCAGGCAGAGAGCGAGCGCGAGCGCCGTGCCAAAATCATCGCCGCAGAGGGCGAGTATCAAGCAGCAGAGAAGCTGGTACAAGCGGCGCAGATGATAGCCCAGCAGCCTGCGGCACTGCAACTGCGCTACCTGCAGACACTGGCGGAAATCACAGGCGAGCACAACACCACTGTCGTTTTCCCCATCCCGATGGAGCTGGTGCGCCCACTGATGGACGGCGCGCTGCAGCACAGCACACCGCAAACGCCCTCTAAAGCCTGAAATTGGGGGAAACGGCGCGACGGCGCTCCCGCTGTCTGCACGCAACGGCAAGCGCGGTGCATATGGCGCGACGGCGTGCCCGCCGCCGCGTGCGCTGGCAAGAATCTCCTGCGCCCAATCAAGTGGTGCATCGTAGAGACTGTTCAGAAAGTCCTGTTGCGTCGCGTCGACGTCTCGCCGATGGATGTGACTTGGGCGTCTCGCCTAAGCCCAAAGTGGCTTAGACAGTCGTGTCCAAGCCCCAACGCACGGACACGGCTGTCCGTGCTACGGATGCACGGGTTGGAAGCCCGTGCCACGCAGGCGCGTCGGCACAACGCCAGCGCGACGGTGCGACGGCATCCTGCTGTCGTGAGCCGATGGCGCGGACGCCATCGTACCGTGTGTCGCCGTCGGCGCGACACCGACACGACGCAAACCTGCTCGTATTCTTGTACCAACTGCCCTTCCGAATGGCGCGGTCGTCGGCGAGGACGCCGACGCGACGCAGAGTGCGCCCGTAGCGTCAGCGTCTCGCTGACGAACCGCTTTGACCCTCACTCCCAGCCCCTCTCCCACGAGGAGAGGGGAGCCGAGTTCCCCCTCGCCCACGCTGTGGGAGAGGGGGTCAGGGGGTGAGGGCAAATGAAGCATTTGAACCCCAACTGGTAAGTGCCTCAAAGGTTAAATCGTCCCTTTTCTGCGGGGCGGGTTAGGAACCCGCCCCTACCCGAAACGCTCTGTAGGGGCGCGTTCTCAACGCGCCCAAAACAAAACGATTTCATATTTGAGGCACTTATTACACCGATTGGGGTCTCGAATGAGACGGCTAAAGCCGTTCCTGTGCAAGCGAAGCCGACCTGCGGCGGCTCTTTAGCCCGCGAAGGCGGGCTTTGTCTGCACAGGAACGGCTTCAGCCGTACCCGGAATGTTGCGCTACTTGAAACCCCGACTGGTATTATATCGGAAGGGCATATGATTGCATTGGAGGGCAGTTCACGGCTGCAGCGACTGCGGTTGGCTCTGCTGTGGGTCGCTCTATTTGCAGTTGCACTGAGCCTACGGCTCGTCGGCATCCGCTGGAGCCTGCCCACTCTCGAGCATCACTATACCTATCACCCCGATGAGTGGCTCCTGTTGGCTGCGAGCTACTACACTATCAGCCCCCAGAACGGCGAGTTCTTGCCGGGCTTTTACAACTACGGCACGCTGCCGATGTACCTGTGGAACCTCTGGCTCTCCTGGCTTCACGGCACGAGAGTCATCGAGTGGCTACACGAGCTTTCTACCGAAGCGGATCGGATTCGGCAGCAAGCGCAGTATTACTTGTGGGGGCGTGTGTTGGTCGCGCTGCTGGGCGCGGGCGCGGCGGTGATTGTGGGGCGCACGCTGGCGATGATTGCGGGCGTGCGAGCAGGCATCGTGGCGGGGCTGGCGATGGCGCTTGCGCCCGCGCTGGTGGTACACAGCCGCTTTATGACCGTCGATGTACCGACCATGTTCTTCGTGGCGTTGACATTCCACCAAGCGGTCGCGCTGACACGCGCAGCGCAGCCGTTGCGCTCGCTGTTGTGGGGCGCGGTGTGGGCAGGGTGCGCTGCTGGCTCCAAGTATAACGCAGGACTCGCGCTGATTGCCCCGCTGGTCAGCCTCTGGCTGTTGGACGCGCTTCCGCCCGTGCGCCGCGCCCTCTGGAGCGCCGCGGCAATCGGTGTGGCAGGGGCAACCTTCGTGGTGGTGTGCCCCGGCGTGTGGGCAGACTCGGAGCGGTTCTGGGCGCATTTTTGGTACGAGGTGCGCCATGTGAGTCAGGGGCACGGCGAGGTGTTCACCGACACGGGGCTGGGCTGGGTCTATCACCTCACGCCGAACCTCAGCACGGGGTTCGGGGTGTTAGGGCTTGTGGCGAGTGTGCTGGGCTGGGTGTACGGCGTGCGCTTGCGCGTGCTGTGGGGCATATTAGCAGCCTCGCTGGCGTACTACCTGCTGATTGGCGCGGCGGAAGTGCGCTTCCTGCGCTACACTTTCCCGCTCTTCCCTGCGTTGGCGATGGGCATAGGGCTGGCTGTGCAGCCGCCCCTCTCCACAAACCCCATCCCGCGCGGGATTCGGATCGCGCTGACGCTGGGCGCGTTGCTGTGGCAACTGGCGAGTGCGATGAGTCTAACCCTCTGCATGGTGCGTCCTGACGCCCGCGACCAAGCAGCAGCGTGGATCCGCGCGAACTTGCCTCAGGGAACGCGCATCGGCTTCCCGACTGTGCCGTGGTTCTACACGCCCCCACTATTCCCTCAAACAGGCGAGCTGCATTGGCAGCAACGATTGCAACACGCTTTGGCGACACCGCACTATCGGCTGGTTGTGCTTGCCCCGCCTGAATGGGACGCGGATGCGCTCCGCGCTGCGCCCCCTGAGTACCTGATTATTAGCGAGTTCGAGGAACGCGATGTGCGGCGCATCGGACGCGCCGACTATCAAGCGTTCGTGCGCATCGTGAACGAGCGCTACACGCTCTTGCGCACGTTCAGCAACGAGCCGCCGCTGCTCGGACGCCGCGAGCAGATGCCCCACGATTTGCTTTACATTTGCCCCCGCGTGAAGGTGTATCGCCTGCGCTGAGCGCGACCTATGCCATGCACGCCTTCAGGTACGCCGCCGCTTTGGGCAACTCGGTCGCAGGATCGCCTGCGATTCCGCATTCCAACGCCATATAACCTGTGTAGCCAATCTCGCGCAGGGCGGCGAACCCGCTCCTGAAATCGGTATGCCCCTGACCAGGCAGCAGGCGGTTGCTATCGGCTAAATGCACATGCGCGATATGCTTGCCTGCGGCGCGGAGCGCTGCGGGAATGTCGGCTTCCTCAATCGACATGTGGAAAAAGTCCGCCATCAGCTTGAGGTTGGGATGGGGCAGCGCGTCGCAAATCGCAGCGGCTTGCTCCAAACGGCGCAGAAAATGCGTCTCGTAGCGGTTCAGCGGCTCCAGCAGGATGTGCGCTCCTGCCCGCTCTGCGGTCTGCACGAGGTCTTCCAGCAGTTTGAGGAGCAGTTCGCGCTCCAACTGCTCCGGGGTTGTCAGCGGGCTGAGGTTCGGGATGCGCGGCGCGCCGAAAATCGGCACGACAATCAGCCCCACTGCGCCCAGATCACCTGCCACGTACAGCAGTTCGCGGATGTCCTGCATCGCCAGCTCGCGCTGCGCAGGGTCGGCATCCAACAAGCAGCCTCGAAAGCCCGCACAAACCGTGCTGACCTGCACAGGGCTGTTTTTGAGTGCGCTTTGAATCTCGGCAACGCGCTCCTTCAGCCCGCCACCCCAGAACTCGATTCCTGCGTAGCCCCACGCTGCCAGCTTCTCCAGACGCTCAGGCAGGCTATTGCCTGGAATCAACCCTTCCTGACAAGCGAGTTTCATGGTCAGTTCCTCAGCGGTTTGCCCGTCTCCAGCATATGCCGAATGCGCTCCGCGCTCTTTTCGGTTTGACACAGTTCAACAAACACCTGCCGTTCGAGCGCGTGGAAGTGTTCTTCAGGCATTGGGGTCGCATCGCGCAGGTCGCCGCCCGTCATTACATAGGCAATTTTCTCGGCGATTAGGCGGTCATGGTCGCTGATTTGCCCTGCCTGATGCGTCCAATGGACTTCCATCATCAGGCGGCTGTAGCCGTTGATGCCGACAGCCAAGATGGGCGTCGGTTCAGGCGGGCGATAGCCTGCGCGGGAGAGCGCCAGCACATGCTGTTTCGCCTCGTAGAGCAGGCGGTCGATATTCCAGCAGAGGGTGTCGCGTTCGCGCAGGAAGCCGAGTTGGTAGGCTTCAAAGGCGTTGTTGCTGCGTTTGCCGTAGGCGAGCGTCAGGAACGGCTGGCGCAGGTGAGGCACAGGATCGGCTTCAGGGGGCAGGTGCTGCAAAGCGCGTCGGGTCATCAGCGTCGTGCCGCCCCCAGCGGGCATCAGCCCGACCGCCGCCTCAGGCAAGCCCAGCCCCGCATCCACATGCGCATGCACATGCACGCACGGCAGCACCACTTCCAGCCCGCCGCCTAAGGCATAGCCATGCACCGCTGCCACCACAGGAACCCCGCAGTACCGAATGCGCTGGCTCAGTCCCTGCAGCAGCTGCAAGCCGCGCTCCAGCCCCTGCCAATCCTGCCGAGCGATATACTCCAGAAACAGGTTCAGGTTGAAGCCCGCCGAGAACATCCGCCCTTGATTGCCGATGACCACGCCAACGTGCTCGCGCTCGGCGCGCTCCAGAAACTCAGCGACGAACTCCATCAGGCTGGGCGTCAGCACATTCGCTTTGGTGCGGAACTCGATGCACGCCACATCGTCGCCAAGGTCAATAACGCGGCATTCGGGCGTTTCGGTGATCACCTTGCCCGCAGCGGCAAGCTCGTCCAACTGAATGAAGAAGGGGGGCGTCATCATCGGGGCGTAGTCGCCCTGATCGTCGCGTGGCTCGAAGTAGAGTCGGCTCGCGCCGCGCGTGGCGTAGAAGGTTTTCAGCCCTGCGTTGCGCAGCATGCGCAGTGTCGACGGCTCTTGCGGTAGGTTGAGCGACAGCAACACCTCGCGCCCCGCCTCGCCCAGCGCGTCCCAAGTCTCGAACACGCCCAGCTCCCAGTTGTAGCCCAGACGCATTGCCATATCCAGCGACGGAATGTCGTAGGCGACATCGGGCATCACCGCCGCGCCGTAAGCAAGGGGCAGCAGGAACGCCTCGCGGAAGAACGCGCCATACGGGTCGGGCAGGTTCAGTAGCGCGGACAACCGCTCAGGGTACGGCGCGCGGCTCAGGTTCGGGTCAATCGGCAGGTTCGGCTCGACGCGCGGGCGGTACTCCAGCGTGTTGTAATTCAGCGTGAAAATCTCCTTGCCTTCGCGCTTGTAAAAGCCCGCACCTGTCTTCTCACCGAGCCTGCCTCGCTCAATCAGCGTGTGCCACAGCGGCGGCGTCTCCAGCGACTGGATGTACCGATCATCAGGCAGTCGCTCTTTCTGGTTGCGAATGATGTTATGCGCCACATCCAGTCCCACAAGGTCTGTGAGACGGAACACCCCACTGCGCGGACGCCCGACCAGCGGACCCAGCAGCAAATCGGCTTCTTCGGGCGTGACCCCGTGCTTGATGGCGCTCGCCAGCGCTTGCATCATCGCGTAGATGCCGATCCGCGTGGTGATGAAGCCGGGGCGGTCTTTTGCCAGCACGACGCGCTTGCCCAGCAGTCGCTCCGCAAAGGTTGTGAAGCGCGTGGTGAGTTCAGGGTCGGTTTCGTCGGTCGGAATCAGCTCCAGCAGGCGCATCACGCGCGGAGGGTTGAAAAAGTGGGTTCCCAGAAACTGTTTGCGCAGCGGTTCGGGCAGTGCCTGCGCGATTTCAGCGATGCCCAGCCCTGAAGTATTGGAACTTAGCACAGCGTTGGGGTTCACGCGCTGCGCCACTTCGCGCCACAACGCCCGCTTGGGTTCAATCTGCTCGATAATCGCCTCCACCACCCAGTCGGCGTCTGCCACGCAGTCCAAATCGCTCTCGACGCTGCCAGGAGTGATGCGCTGCGCGTCTTCGGGTCGGTAGAAAGTGCCTGAGTTGA
>JANXCK010000186.1 GCA_025060055.1 Fimbriimonadales bacterium
CCCGATGCGCCCAGCGTGGGGGCTTCCCAGTCGTCTTCCACAAAGCGGATGTCGTGTTCACGCGGGTCAATTCCGATGGCGCGTAGGCTCTCTAAATACACATCCACCACGTCGTCGGGCGAGGGCTTGAGGATAACCTGATACTGATAGTAGTGCTGTAGACGCATCGGGTTGCGTGCGTAGCGTCCATCAGCGGGGCGGCGGCTGGGCTGCACATACGCCACATACCACGGCTCAGGTCCGAGCGCACGCAGCGTGGTGGCAGGCGCCATCGTGCCCGCACCGACCTCGACATCATACGGCTGCAAAATCAGACACCCGTAATCCGACCAGAACTGCTCCAGCCGAAACAACAGCTCCTGAAAAGTCATAGGTGTGCTGAGTATACCTGATGCAGGAAAATCGCCCATGAGGTGGAACCTAACTGCCATGCGGATTGCGCTGCTGGGCGGTACTTTTGACCCTGTGCATTACGGGCATCTGCGCTTGGCAGAGGAGGCATCTGAGGTGGCGAGTCTGGAGCGCGTGCTGTTCGTGCCCGCCTATGTCTCGCCATTCCGTACCGCCGAGCGACTCAGCGAGCCGATGCATCGCGTGCAAATGCTGCGCCTTGCCTTGCACGACAATCCGCGCTTCGAGGTCTGCGAGTTGGAAATCCAGCGCGGGGGTATCTCTTACACGGTGGACACCGTGCGCGCCGTGCGCGAGCAGCACCCCGATGCCGAGCTGTTTCTAATCTTGGGCACGGATACGCTGCAAGGGTTCATGGGCTGGCGCGAGCCTTACGTGCTGGGGCAAGTATGCCAGCTGCTGGTGGGCATCCGCCCCGAATATGACTTGCAGGAGACCCTGGCTCGTTTGCCGGAGCCAATTCGCCAGCGTGTGCAGCCCGTGCCGATGGTGCCGCTGGGAATCAGCGCCCGTGCAATTCGACAGCGCGTGCGTGCAGGACGCTCCATCCGCTACCTCACGCCCCCGAATGTGATAGAATATATACACCAACATCGGTTGTATCTGGAGCCATAGCGCGATGACCACAGAACAGAAGCGCCAAAGAGTTCTGGATGCTGCAGAGGACGCAAAAGCAGAGCGTATCGTCGCGTTGGACTTGCGCGGCAAAACGCTGATAGCGGACTACTTTATCGTGTGCAGTGGCAACTCCGATGTGCACATTCGCTCGATTGCTGACAAGATACAGGACACGCTGCGCGATGCGGGCGAGCGCGCCCTGCGTGTGGAAGGCTACCGCGAGGCGACATGGGTGCTACTGGACTATGGCGATGTGGTCGTGCATATCATGCGCGAGGAAGCCCGCGAACGCTACGGACTGGAAACCTTTTGGCAGAATGCGCCGTTAATCGAAACGCTTAGGGAACACACAGGCGATGAATCTCGGAAGCGAGTTGGATCCGAAGCGCGAAGAGATTGAGCGACTGCTGCGTTTGGCACACATCCACCAAGTGCGCGGCGAGAGCATCAAGGCGAAGGAGCTGCTGCAGCAGGCACTGGCGCTGGATGCCGAGAACGCGGGTGTGTGGGAACTGCTGGGTGATTATCAGCGCGAGGCGGGCGATTGGCAAGGTGCGCACGACGCCTACAAAAAAGCGCACGAACTCGCTCCCGACCACGCCAGTATCGAGCGCAAGTACGCCGAAGCCGTGTTGCAACTCACGCGCCAACAGGAGCAGTACCAGCAGTGGGAACGCGCTCTGGAAGGCAAAGGCACAGGCAGCGACCTAACCTTACCGCGCAACCCCGGACTGGCGTTTATGCTTTCGCTGATAATGCCAGGCGTCGGGCAACTCTACAACGGGCAGTTTCTCAAAGGTGGAATCATCCTCGCGACTGTGGTCTTGAGCATCGTGGCGATACTCGTCGTTCCGCCTGGCGGCGACGACTTTTTCCACGACCTGTTCGCGTACTTGGTGAACCCCGCGCGTGTGCGCGGCGGTCTCAGTAGCGTGCAAATCGGCGCGGGCGTGGCGGTGCTGGTCGCGTGGTTCTATGCGTTTATCGACGCGCCTCTCAGCGCAGCGGCGCGCAGCCGCCTGCCTTGACATCCTAAATCAGGTATACTCCCGATGCAGGAGGCGCAAGATATGGAGGTCAGACTCATCCCGATTGACCAGATTGTGGAAGACCCTGACCAGCCCCGACGGGGCTACGACGAAGAGAGCCTGCAAGGGCTGGCAGAGAGCATTCGCCGCTACGGACTGATTAACCCGATTACCGTGCGCCTGTTGCCTGACGGGGAGACCTACCAGATTATCACGGGCGAGCGACGCTGGCGCGCCGCGCAACTCGCTGGACTGACCGAAATCCCCTGCATCGTCAAGCAGATCGATGTCGACGCCGCAATGACCGAGCAGTTGATTGAGAACTTGCAACGCGAAGACCTCGCGCCTATCGACAAAGCCCGCGCCCTCAAGACCCTCAAGGAGTCGCGTCGCTTGACTAATCGCGAGCTGGCGCAGATGCTGGGCTTGAGCGAGCGCACAATCGGCATCTGGCTGGGGTTGCTGGAGCTGCCAGAGGAGGTTGGCGAGCGGGTGATTGCCGTAAGCGGACGCCCGCCTGCAGGTAGCATCACCGAGAGCCACGCCCGCAGCCTACTGGAACTGGACGATCCCGAGCTGCAGACCCGCGTCGCCGAAAAAATCCGCGAGGAAGAACTCACCAGCGACGAGACCGCTGCATTGGTGCGCACCCTTCGCGAAGAACCCGACCGTGCCGACGAAATCTTAGAGCAACCTGCCGAACAGGTGCTGACAGCCTCCGATGTGCGCGGACCTGCCCTTGAAGTGCGCCGATTCCGCCGCTATCTGGAGGGCTTAGATGTCAGTGCGCTGCACCCCAGCCACCTACCGCCGTTGGAAGAGGAACTGGAACTGCTGCTGGAGGTCATCGCCGAGCAGCTGCAAAGCATTCGCGCGGAGGTCGGATGACCGTTATTGCCATCGATGGTCCTGCAGGCTCCGGCAAAAGCACTTTAGCGCGGAATCTGGCACGGGCGTTCGGGTTCGTGTTCTTGGACACGGGGGCGATGTATCGCGCGTTGGCACTGGCGGCGCAGCGTGCGGGCATCCCCCCCAACGATGAGCCGCGTCTCACCCAACTCGCGCAGCAGATCGAGATATACTTTGTGGCAGAGGGCGACACGCAGCGCGTGCTGCTGAACGGCGAGGATGTTTCCGAAGCGATACGCACGCCCGAAATCAGCGACTTAGCCTCGCGCATCTCGGTCTACCCCGGTGTGCGACGCGCGATGGTCGCCCTGCAACGCGCTCTGGCGTCCCGTGCCGACGGAGTGGTGGCAGAAGGGCGCGACACCACGACCGTCGTGTTTCCCGAAGCCATCGTCAAAATCTATCTGGACGCTTCGCCCCAAGAGCGCGCCCGCCGACGCCAACAGCAACTGCAGCAGCAGGGCATCGACGAGCCGTATGAAAAGGTGCTTCAGGAGATACTGGAGCGCGACGCTCGCGACCTCGCCCGCGCTGACTCGCCCCTGCGCATTGCCCCCGACGCCCTCGTCGTGCAAAACGACGGCTGGACGAAAGAGCAAACTTTCGAGCATGTGCTGAACCTGTGCCGACAGCGCATCGGAACCACTGAAGTGCGGTAACCTTATACCAATCGGGGTTTCAAGTAGCACAATCGTCGGCGAGGACGCCGACGCTACGGGGAGCGCGTGCGTAGCGTCAGCGTCTCGCTGACGAACTGTATCGCTTGAAACCCCGATTGGTATTATTGTTTCCCGAGCAAAGCAA
>JANXCK010000241.1 GCA_025060055.1 Fimbriimonadales bacterium
CAGCAACGCATCGGTTTGGGGGGCTGCGCTGCGGGGCGCAGCGCTGAGCCGAATCGTCTCCATCAGGAGGTTCTCCACGCTGGCGGTAATCATCGTGCTTTCGTTTTCCAGCGTGTGCAAGGTACGCTCCAGATTGCGAAAGCTTGCCAGCTCGCGCGCCTTTTGGCGGTAGGCGCGTTGCAGCGCGTTCTCCATGTGCCCATCGCGGTTCTGCTCCAGTTTGCGCCCGATAGCGTTCAGTTCGCGTTCCAGTTTCGCGCGATAGGCACGCCAGACCCACTCGGAGCGTTTGAAGCTACTCAGTGCGCCCTCGCGCAGCAGGTCGAACGCCGCGCTCAGGTGGTCTTGCCACGACAGTCCGCGGCGCGCTTGTCGCTCGATTTGCAGGCGCAGTCGGGTCGCCTTCTGGCGCAGGTCGGCGTCTTTGGCGAGAATCTCGTCCAGCTCAGGATACGCCGCTTTCACGCCCGTCATCTGCTGCAGGTTCGCTCGAATCTGGTGCGCCATTTGGCGCAGACGCTGATGTTCCTCGCGGTAGTGAGGTAGCATCGGCGGGACACGCCGCGCCCAGAGCCAACCTACCAGCGCACCGCCGAGTAGCCCCACGCTGACGAATGCCAACATAGCAACCGCTGTTGCTGCCAAAACTGCGCCGCCCGTGAACAACAGCCAGCCCGCCGCGGCAAACACACCTATTGCTGCGCCCAGCAAAGCCCCCAGTCCGACTCGAAGCATCGCTACGATTATACCCATCTCCAAACCATACTTGCTGTGAAGGCATTTCGAAAAGTTGCTGGGTACAATTCCCCCGATGAAGTTAGGCGTTTTGCAGGAGACCTATCCCGACGAGCGGCGCGTTGCGCTCATCCCCGCGCTGGTTCCTCACTACGCCAAACTGGGGTTCGAGGTGCTGGTGCAGTCAGGCGCGGGCATCGGCGCATTCCATACGGATGCCGCGTACCAAACTGCAGGCGCGACAGTGCTGCCTACGCGCACAGCCGTGCTGGAGCAAGCGGATGTGATCTTGACCGTGCGCACGGCGGGTGCGAACCCCAACTTCGAAGCGGATTTGCCTCATCTTCGCGCGGGGCAAATCTGGGTGGGGTTCATGGAGCCACTGTTTCGCCCGCAGGGCGTTGCGCAGCTGGCGGAGCGCGGGGCAACCGCCTTCGCGATGGAGCTGATTCCGCGCATCACTCGTGCCCAGAGCATGGACGCGCTCTCCTCGATGGCGACCGTAGCAGGCTACAAGGCGGTGCTACTGGCGGCGAACTTGCTGCCCAGCATGTTCCCGTTACTGATGAGCGCAGCAGGCACGGTGTCGCCTGCGCGAGTGTTCGTCATCGGTGCGGGCGTAGCAGGGCTGCAAGCGATGGCAACTGCGAAGCGGCTTGGAGCTGCCGTGTCGGGCTACGATGTGCGCCCCGCCACGCGCGAGCAAGTGGAAAGCGTCGGCGCGAAGTTCATCGAAATCCCGCTGGAGATTGCCGAAGCGGAAACCGCGGGTGGCTACGCCCGCGCCTTAGAAGAAGAAACACTGCGCCGCCAGCAAGACCTGCTGGGCGAACATCTGGTGCAGCACGAAGTGATTATCAGCACCGCCGCAGTGCCTGGCAAGCGTGCGCCGATGCTCATCCCGCGCCGCGTGGTGGAAGCGATGCCCGCAGGCAGTGTGATTATAGACCTCGCTGCTGAGTGGGGCGGCAACTGCGAACTGACCCAGCCTGGCAAAACTGTCCAGCACGGGGGCGTCACCATCGTCGGCGCGGTCAACCTGCCTTCCACTGTTCCTGTGGACGCCAGCATGCTTTACAGCCGCAACCTCTACCACCTAATTACCCATTTGCAGAAAGTGGGCGCACTGCCCGAGCCGAAGCCCGACATCGAGGATGAAATCGCCCGCGAGACTCTGGTTGCACTGAACGGCAGGATAGTGCATCCCCGCGTGGCGCAAAGTGTGGGCTAAGCGCTCGAACACCCTTGCCCCCCTGAGGGTGTTCGAAAAATGCCTGCAGACAAGACGGCTCAAGCCGTTCCTGTGCAAACGAAGCCCGCCTGCGCGGGCTATTCAGCCGACGGAGGTCGGCTTGGTCTGCACAGCAACGGCTTGAGCCGTCGCATCCCGAAGACAGTTCTCGAACACCCTCTGACCCCCTTGACTTTCGCCAACCTGATAGGGTATTATTGGGTGCGAAGGAGATTCGGAGTGCGCAAGGGAATGCGCTTCAGGAAACCTCGGCACGGCTGAACGCGCCTCTTCCCGACGCCTCAGGGTCATCCTTCCAATCTACACTCATGGAGGAGGATGCTTCTATGAAGCGTTGGCTG
>JANXCK010000047.1 GCA_025060055.1 Fimbriimonadales bacterium
AGGTTGTGCCATCCACGCCCCACTGCCACTGACAGCGAAGCAGTTCCGCCACACGCGTAAGCACCTCGTAAGCGGGTTTGTCTGCGACCAGCACGCAGACCTTATCGTCTGCAATCTCTGGCGCGACGGCGAGCGGCGCGCCAGTTGCTTCCCGAATCCGCAGCACCAAATCGCGCAGAGGGATGAGCGGCTCGCGGATGGTGAGCTGTGCCTGTAGACGCGTGTCCTCTTTCAGGTTCGGCACATCCTGTCCCGACACCACTGCACCTATACCCAACAGAACCAACGCTATCGCCCAAAAGCGCATCTGCCTCTCCTGTCGGAGTATACGATTAGGCTCCTTGCAGGGTTTCATGGACAACCTGCGTGTAGGCGGGGGAAACAACTTTCGCAGTGGGCAGCGAGAGGCGCGTGGCACTGAGGTAAATTACTCGCGACGATGAGGCGGATTCTGACCTACGACTGGTGCAGTCCCCCAGGCGCGCTCGTTATCGCTTTGCTGGTTTTCTGCCTGCGTATCCCGTTCTGCCTTGCAGGACCAGGGTTCGATGGCGACAGCTACCTGAGCCTGATTATGGCGATGCGCACTCGCGAAAGCGGAACCTACTTTCCCTCGCGCGGTCCGGGCTATATTATTCCTGACCACCTCACGCAGCTGCTTGCACCCTACGGCTGGGTCTACTTGAATCTGCTGAACAGTTTTGTGAGCGCGCTGAGCGTCCCTGTTTTCGCTGCGATTTTGCGTGCCACAAAGGCTCGCCATAGTTCGCTGCTACTATGGGTCTATGCACTGCTGCCCTACCAGTTTGTCGCGTATGCGGATGTGATGATTGAGTACAGCCTTGCGGTGCTACACTTCCTGCTGGGATGGCTGATGGTGATTCAGGGCAGGCACGCGGCAGCAGCGGCGCTATGGGGGATTGGCGCGGCGATGCGCCCCTCACAAGGCGTGTTCGCCCTGCTGATGTTCCTTGTCGCCTACACACGCTTCTACGGATGGCGACAGGGCGTTCGCTCCGCGCTCATCAGTGTTATCCCTGTAGCCCTGTTGTGGCTGCTGCCTGCCCGCTGGCTGACCGGTAACTGGGAGATTGTCACGCGCTACCTACCCTACGCCTTCGAGACGGGACAGTGGCTTAGGCATATCGCGATAATGTTCGTTGCTCAAATCGGAATTGCGTCGCTCGTTGCAATAGCCTATCTTTTCTGGAAAAATCGCTCTACAATCTGGCAAAATATAACCAGCGACTTTGGATATATGCTTGCTACTCTGATTGCCCTTACGACCTTACTGCTTTTTCTGAGGCATCCGTTCAAAACCAACTATCTGCTGCTGGGCTTGCCTTTCTGGATTTACCTACTAAGTGCGATTCCGAGCGCGCCCTGGGTCAGGCTAACAGCGGTTGCTCTCCTGCTGCAAGGTCTGATTGGCATTCCTTACAGTCCCCCGCATGGCACGAATCAGGCTGTGGGGGCAGGGCTATTTTTCACTAACTTCACGAATCGACACATCTTTCGCAGCGTTGTCGCCGATTTGGTGCAGAATGCACCCCCTCAGAGTGTCACCGTGTGCGCTGAGGGCACTCTGTGGCTGATTGAGTACGAGTACATTCAGAGGCGTCATGTGCCGTTTGAGGTTCACAGGAAGGCACTTCACGACCCTGCTCGCGACCGATGGTTCCTCTGGACACGGGATGCGCGCTCCTTGAAACACTGGATGGAACGCGGATACTCAGTGCGCATCACGCCCGCGCTCTACAAGATACTCCAGCCGAGTCTCCAGCAGGCGGGGCTTCACGACAAGGTTGAGACCCTCGACATTCCGCGAGGAATATAGCGTCGGGATGTGGTAGAATTCGCTGGGCATGGACAAGGTGCTGATTACGGGCGGCGCGGGGTTCTTAGGCTATCACCTCGCCCATCACTTTGCGAACAAGGGAGCGAAAATCGCCCTACTGGATATTGCCCCTTACGAGGAGAGCGAATACCCTGCGGGCACGGAGTTCTACACGGGCGATGTGCGCAATCGCGAGCAGGTGCGCGCTGCCCTTGAAAAGGCGCAGCCACGCTGGGTGATTCACGGCGCTGCCGCGCTGCCCCTGTGGAAACGCGCGGACATCTTCAGCACAAATGTCGACGGCACGCGCATCGTGCTGGAAGAGGCTTTCCGCGCAGGCGTGGAGCGCGTGGCGCATGTGTCTTCCACTGCCGTCTACGGTGTGCCCAAAAAGCATCCGATTGAGGAGACCGACCCGCTCAGCGGCGTAGGTCCCTACGGCGACAGCAAAATCCTTGCCGAGCGCGTGTGCGAGGAGTTTCGCGCCAAAGGGCATATTGTGCCCGTTATTCGCCCCAAGACTTTTATCGGGCAGGCGCGGCTGGGCGTGTTCCAGATTCTGTATGACTGGGTGGAGTCGGGGGCACGCATCCCGATGATTGGCAACGGGCGCAATCGGTATCAGTTGCTGGAGGTCACCGACTTAGCCGAAGCCTACTGGCTTGTTTGCACCGTAGACCCCAACAAGGCGAACGACACCTTCAACATCGGCGCGGAGCGGTTCCAAACCGTGCGCGAGGATATTCAGGCGCTGTGTGATTTCGCAGGCTCTGGCGCACGCCCGATGGGCACGCCAGCAGGCTTGGTGAAGTTCATCCTGCGCATTCTGGAGGCACTCAAACTCTCGCCCCTGTATAAGTGGGTGTATGAGACCGCAGACAAAGACTCGTTTGTGTCGGTTGCCAAAGCGAAAGAGAAACTGGGCTGGGGCGCACGCTACAGCAACGCCGAGGCGCTCATTCGCTCGTATGAGTGGTACTTAGAACACGCTTCGGGCTTAGAGGTGGGCACGGGCGTCACCCACCGCGTAGCGTGGGAGCAGGGGGCGTTGAAAGTGTTCAAGTGGCTGTTAGGGGGGAGGGCGAAGCAGCGTACTGCTGCGGGCACGAAGTAAGAGGGATTACCAGCATTCGAGAAGTAAGCTTGCTGGAGTGAATCGAGGGAAACGGCTCTACGCATCGCTGGGGAGGCGTTATGCGGTTCGTGTGGCTGGTTCTGGCTTGGGGACTGCTTGTGGCGGGCAGCCCGCAGTCGTTCCGCTTTGTGCATATCACCGATACACACATCGGCTTGCGTGCCCATCACGAACCCACCCGCGCGTTCGTACAACACTTCAACGCGCTCGAACCGCAACCTGCCTTCATCGTGAACACAGGCGATTGCACCGAACTGGGCTTCGCAGAGGAATACCAGCATTATCGCGCAATTCTGGGCGAGCTGCGAGCGCGACTGATAAGCGTGCCTGGCAACCACGATGTGCGCTGGAGCCCCATCGGTAAAGAGGGATTCGTGCGCTATGTCGCGCCACTGCGCCAGCACTGGGAGTACGGAGGCTGCCACTTCTTCGCGCTGGACAGCACCGCGCCGCTGGAACATCACGGACACTTTGAACCCGCCGACCTGGAGTGGCTGGCAGACCAGCTGCGCCGTTTGCCTAAAGACGCGCCCGTGTTCCTCTTTTGCCACCACTGGGTGGCTCGCGACGACCCAATCATCGACAACGAGCAGCGACTGCTGCAAATTATTGAGCCTTACAACGTGAAGGCAGTCTTCGTGGGGCATGGACATCGGGACGAGATGTGGCGACGCAACGGCACGCTGTTTCTGATGGCAAAAGGGTTGTACCAGGGTAGCTATCACTTGGTCGAGGTAGACCTTGCCACCGTTCGCGTCTTCCGCGTGACTCAGGAGAACCCCGCGCCGACGGAGGTTGCTGTGCTGCCACGCGCACGATTGCCCAAGCCGCGCCTTGCTATTCGTCGCCTGACGACGCGACAGGGCGTACTGCAGATGGCGATGGAGTGGCACTCACCAGATGGCAGGTTGCCTACTGAATGGCAAGTGCGTTTCGGCGATGGCAGATGGCAACCTCTTGTGCCGCGGCGACGCGGTGGGCATTGGCTGGCGCGTGTGGAAGTGCGCGACGCGCCTCCAGGCGCACTGCGCGTGACGGTACGCGCTCTCGTCGAAACGGAGCCGTATGAAGCCTCGCGCACAGTGCGCTTAGCAGGGCAGGTACGCCCGATATGGACTTTCCGTACAGGCGGGTCGGTTAAGGCGCAGCCTGTGGTGCATCGTGGGATTGTCTATGTAAGCAGTTTTGATGGCAACCTGTACGCGCTGGATGCGGCGTCGGGCAGACTGCGCTGGCGCACTGCCGTCGGGGGCAGTTTGGTCGCTGCGCCAATCGTCAGTGACAAGTGGATTGTTGTGGGCAGCACCTCTGGTGCGGTTGTGTGCCTGAGTCGGGCGGACGGGCGCATCCGATGGCGAGCGCAGCTACCTCCGCCTGTGTTTGCGACTGCCGCTGTGCAGGACGGAGTCGTGTGTACTGCAGGGGGCGATGGCAAAATCTACGGATTGTCGCTCGAAGATGGCACGCTCTTATGGCAGTTCCAGACCGAGATGTTCGTACAGTCGCGCGTGGCAACGGCGCAAGGGCTGTTTCTGGTGGGCTGCTGGGATAACCACTTATACGCGCTGGAAGCACGCACGGGCGCGCTGCGCTGGAAGCAGAAGTTTGGACGGTCATTCTACTACGCGCCCGCAATTGGCTCACCTGCCACCGATGGCGGGCGCGTGATTGTGCCCTCCAACGACGCGACCCTACATGCCGTGCGCGTATCCGACGGCGCAATTCTGTGGCAGATTAAGTCCGAGCGGGGCAACAGTTTCGGTTATCCGTCGCCTTTGCTGAGGGATGGAATAGTTTATTGTGGCGCTCTGGGTGGGCGCGGCTTGCTCTACGCTATCCATGCCCGCACGGGCGAGCCGCTCTGGATTGCCGAGCTGGGCAAAACGATGTACGACACGGGCGTCGCTGCTGCGCAGGGCTACCTCTTCACAGCATCTGTCAGTGGCAGAGTATTCTGGATTGAACAGCGAACGGGCACGATTGTCGCCCAATATCAACTGCCCGAAGGGCACATTTTCTGCGTGCCCGATACGGATGGCAAGCGGTTCTTCATCGGCTCACTGAACGGGGAGGTCTACGCGTTTCCTGTACTGGTTCGAAACAAGTGACCGACTGGCGCGCCCGGAGGGATTCGAACCCCCGACCCCCAGATCCGAAGTCTGGTGCTCTGGTCCGCTGAGCTACGGGCGCAAGACGAATGGTCGGGGCGCCCGGACTCGAACCGGGGACCTCTACCACCCCATGGTAGCGCGCTAACCATACTGCGCCACGCCCCGACAAGGCGTATTATACCCCAA
>JANXCK010000086.1 GCA_025060055.1 Fimbriimonadales bacterium
CTGTGCCCAAGTGCGCATTTTGCCGAGCTTGCCTTGCTTGTACGCCAGCAGCGCGAGCCAGCGATAGGCATGCAACAGTCCTTCGCGCTCAAACGGATTGGAGGGCATCCACTCCGTCCCGTTTTCAAGGGCACGGAGCAGATACTGCTCGCTCACGATAGACACAGACACAGCACGCGTCGGGTATAATCCCGCCGCTATGCCGAAGCCTAAGCATGCCGAGCCGAAGCTCGTGAATATCGAAATCAACGGCATCCCCCTCCAAGTGCCCGAAGGCGAGCTGCTGGTGGAAGCCGCCAAGCGCGTGCAAGCCGACATCCCCATCTTCTGCTACCACAAATATATGCAGCCTGTGGGGATGTGCCGTATGTGCCTTGTGGAAGTGGGCTACAAGCAACCCGACGGGAGCGTGCGCAAAATGCCCAAGCCACAAGCATCCTGCACGCTACCCTGCACCGAAGGGCTGGTTGCATGGACAGAGACCGAGCAAATCATCAAAGACCGCCGCGCCGTACTGGAGTTCCTGCTGATAAACCACCCGCTGGACTGCCCCATCTGCGATCGGGGCGGCGAGTGTCCCCTCCAGAATAACACTCAGTTTTACGGACCTTCCACCAGCCGCTACATCGAAATCAAACGCCATTTGCCGAAGGCATTCCCGCTGTCGAAGTATGTGGCGCTGGATTTGGAGCGGTGCATTCAGTGTGGACGCTGTGTGCGCTTCACCGAAGAGGTGTCGGGCGATTCACAGCTGGCATTCCTGTTCCGTGGAGCGCAAACGCAACCCCACACTTTCCAACTGACGGAGTTCACCAGTCGGTTCAGCGGGAATGTGATTGAGATTTGCCCTGTGGGTGCGCTTACCAGTCGCACCTACCGTTTCCGCGCCCGACCGTGGGACATCACTACGCAGAAAACGGTCTGTACGATGTGTTCCAACGGCTGCAACCTATATGTGGACAGTCGCGCGGGTAAGGTGGTGCGCTTCAACGCTCGCGAGAACCCCGCCGTGAACGAGACATGGACTTGCGACAAGGGCAAGTTCGAGCAGACCTATATGCACGCGCCTGACCGCACCCTGCAGCCGATGGTACGGCGCGGCAAAGAGTGGCAACCCATCACTTGGGGCGACGCCTACGACCTGCTGCTGCAACGCTGGAGCGAGCTCAGCAAGGAGCGCGGCGGGCGTGCAATTGCGGGAATCGCAGGGCACAAACTCAGCAACGAGTCGCTGTACCTCTTCCAGAAACTGCTACGCGGCGCGTTCCAGACGAATAACATCGACCATCGCTTCACGCGTTATCAGGGCGCACTGACCGCGCCACCCGTGCAGAACGAATATCGTGACTTAGAGGCGACGACACTCATTTTTGTTGTCGGCTCGGACTTGGTGGACGAGCAGCCGATGGTGTTCCTGCGGGCGCGTAAGGCGTGGCGATACGACGGCGTGCAGGCGATTGTCGCCTACCCATTGCCGAACGCCGTGGAGGAGTTCGCCGTGCTGAGCCTGCGCTACTTGCCTGGCACGGAAGACGCCCTGCTAAAGGGCTTGCTGCACGCGCTCCTCGAAATGCTACCCGCGCCGTCTGCCGATACTGCGCCGCTGAAGGCACGCCTGAGCGACTGCACGCCTGCGTGGACACAAGACCAGACGGGCGTGCCCGCCGATACGCTGCTTGCAGCTGCACGCCAGATTGCCGAAGCGCCCAGCATGCTGATTCTGGCAGGCGAGAAAGTGTGGAATCACCCTCGCGCGAGCGAAGTGATAGAACTGTTGCAGGTGCTGCACCAGCTCACGGGCAACGACGCCCGCGAGGAGGGCGGCTTGAACCTGATGCCCGCAGGCGCGAACCAGCAAGGTGCGCTGGAGCTGGGCGTTGTGCCGCATCTGCTGCCCGGCTACGCACGGGTGGACGACCCGACGGCGCGCGCGCGTTTCGAGGGGGCTTGGGGAATGCCTCTCCCTGCCGAGGTTGGGCTGCACACCGATGCCATCTTCCAAGCGTGCCTGCAGGGCGAGGTGCAGATGCTCTACCTCGTCGGGGCAGACCCTGTGAGCGAGCATTACGAGCCGACACTTGCCGAACGCGCCCTGCGCGCCTGCGAGTTCGTGGTTGTGCAGGATGTGCGCATGACAGACACCGCTCGCTACGCCGATTTGCTGCTGCCCGCCTGCCCCTTCACCGAGTACGAAGGCACTTTCACCAACTGGGAACGGCGTGTGCAACGCTTCTGGCAGGCGCATCCACCGCAGGGCGCGGCGAAAGCCGACTGGCAGGTGTTTGCGGAACTGTGGCTGCGCACACAACGCCAAACCCCGCCGTTCAACGCCCGTGAAATCATGCGCGAAATCGCGCAGCTGGTTCCCGCCTTCGCCGCATGCGCTTACGAGCAGCTCAGCGAGACGGGCACGCGCTTATGAGGTGCGATACGCTTGCCGAAACCGCGCGTGCGCCTGCATGATAATCTCGCGGGCGTGCGCCGAGCCGTGCCAGCCCAGCATCGCCGTCGGCTTGCCCTCTAACTCTTTGTAAACCTCGAAAAAGTGCTGCACCTCGCGCAGGGTGTGCTTGCGCAGGTCGGTGAGTTCGTTGACCTCCTCGAAGCGCGGGTCGTGGGACGGCACGGCGATAATCTTCTCGTCGCGCCCCTTGTCGTCTTCCATCACCAGCACGCCCAGTGGCTGCGTCATCACCACACAGCCCGTGAAACTAGGGTCAGTGATAATCACCAGCGCGTCTAAGGCATCGCCGTCTTCCGAAAGCGTCTGCGGAATAAAGCCGTAGTCGCCTGGATAATGCACAGGCGAATACAGCACACGATCGAGCCGAAACACGCCGTAGTGCGGGTCATACTCGATCTTGTTGCGCGTGCCTTTGGGAATTTCAATCACCACTGGCACCACATACGGCGCGTCTTCACCCAGCGGCAAGTGATACAGATTCTGCATGGTTCTCAGCCGTTCTCGCGTTGCTTGATTTGGTAGTACAGGCGGGCGGGCATGCCGTGCGCCTTGACCGCGCCGCTCATCTCCGACTGGTCGAAGCTCTTGTCGTCAAACGACGCTGCGGCGGCATCGTACAGCGCCCAACGGCTCTCGCGCCCGACCACCGTCGCGCTGCCCTTATACAGGCGCAGCCACACCTTGCCCGACACGCGCTCCTGCACCTTGTTGATAAACGCCTCCAGCGACTCTTTGAACGGGTCAATCCACAGCCCTGCGTAGGCGAGTTCCGCCCAGGCGCGGTCGGCTTGCGCCTTGAAGCGCAGCTCGTCGCGCGTGCAAACTAACGCCTCCAGCGCGCGGTGCGCCGTAATCAGCGTCACGGCGGCGGGGCACTCGTAGTTCTCGCGCACTTTTAGCCCAATCATGCGGTCTTCCATCATATCGATGCGCCCCACACCATGTTCGCCCGCCAACTCGTTCAGGTACTGAATGAGTTGCAGCGGCGCCATCGGCTGACCGTCGACAGCGACGGGTACACCCTGTTCGAAGGCAATCTCAATAATCTGCGGGGCATGGCGCGCCTCTTGGGGACTGCGTGTCCACTTGTAAATCTCTTCGGGGGGCGCGTAGCTGGGGTCTTCCAGTCGTCCACCCTCGACGGAGCGTCCCCACAGGTTCTCGTCGATGCTCCAGATTTTCTGGCTACTTTGATGGATGGGCACGCCGCGGGCGCGGGCGTACTCGATTTCTTCGGAGCGCGTCATGTTGCGTTCGCGCATCGGGGCGATAATCGGCGTGTTGGGCATCAGTGTGCGCAGCATAAACTCGATGCGGAACTGATCGTTGCCCTTGCCTGTGCAGCCGTGCGCGAAGGCGTCCACGCGCGGCAGCGTCTGCGCCACCTGCACAGCTTTTTGGGCAATCAGCGGGCGTGCGATTGCTGTGCTGAGCGGGTAGCCCTGATAGTCGGCGTTTGCTTTGACAGCAGGCACGCAGTAATCGCTTGCGAACTCGGCACGGGCGTCTACCGTGTAATGCTCTGTGCCCAAGATTTTAGCGCGTTGCGCAGCGTCCTCAATCTCCTCGCGTGGCTGCCCCACATCGACTGTTACGGTCACTACATGCTCGAATCCGTACTCCTCTCGCAGCAGCGGGATGCAGACGGTAGTATCCAACCCGCCTGAATAGACCAGCACGACCGTCTTGTCCATCGGTGCTGAGAGTATACCCAAGCCGCATGGGGGTACGAGAGGATTGTAATATGTGCCTCACAAGTAAAATCGTCTTGTTTTGGGCGCGTTGCGGACATGCCCCCACAAGGCATTCCGAGTAGGGGCGGGTTCCCAACCCGCCCAGCAGAAAAGGGATGATTTCAAACTGGAGACCCTTATGTCCCTCAAAAGTTACAAGCTCCCTTTTTGACCCTCACCCCCAACCCCTCTCCCGCCACGCGGGAGAGGGGAGTCAAGTTCCCCCTCTCCCACGCGGTGGGAGAGGGAGGCAGGGGGTGAGGGCAACACGGCGTCTGAAGCAGCGATTGATATTACAAAGGGGGAACCGAGCGTTTTTCCTGGTTCCCCTCGCGGAGCGGGGGGAACCTCAAGGAGGGGGGGCTTTCAGGAAATCAGCACCGCCAGCGATTTTGAACTTGGAGCGTGTACCCTTGTCAGGCAAGGGGGTGAGGGTGGGAAAACGGGACTTGATTGTTGAGGCACTTACCAACTGGCTTAGCAAACGCCGCCATGTCGTCGGTGAGATGCCGATGCCACGCACGCGCCGTATGTAGCTCGGCGTCTCCCTGACGGGGTTGCGGGATTTACTCTGCCGAGTCGGTATAATCCAGTTATGGCGAAGTTCAAGGAAGGCGATCGGGTGCAGGTGCGTGCCCGCGCGGTACAAGGCAAGGAGGCACTGGAAGGACGCTACGCGCCCCATCTGGCGAACGCCACAGGCGCGATTTTGAAAGTCTACACGCCGCAAGAGATCGCCGTCGAGTTGGACTTGGACAGTCTGCCCGAATCGATTCGGGAACGCCACGCCGAGCAGCAGGCACGCATGCACGAGCGCTGGCTCAACTCGCTTTCGGAAGAGGCACGGAACCGCCTCACACAGGAGGAAACCACCTTTCGCCTGCGGTATGTTGTACTGCTTGCAGAAGACGACCTAATCCCCCTGAAGACGGCGCGGTCTGCATCGAGTGCGCCGAAGGCAACGCCTGCCTCGAAGCGAACGGTTTCCCCCCAGTCAGCGGGCAGCGCGCCGTCGGCATCCACAGCGACGCCCGCGGCAAAGCCCGCCCGCAAGCCCCCGAACACGGCTCAGCCACCCCGACGCCCCACCTCTGAAGAGCTGGAACAGCTGGAAGAACAGTACCTCAAAACGCGAAAACGCAGCAAGTCGTGATGTCGAATCCCCCAGATTCTCACTGAGGACTCCAAAATCATGGTATACTTGATTCAGACGGCGAGCGTTTCTCGGACGCCTCGCTTCGCAGATCAACGCCGAATCTGCGCTTTTAGGAGGAGCCTATGGACAAGCTTATCAGTGCCTTAGTGCCGTTGCAGGCAGATAATCCGTTGGGGTTGCCGATTATTCGTTCTGTCTTTGAGGCGGTTCCTGTGAAAGGAACGAACATCCGTTCAGGCGTGTTTTATGTGATTTCTGAGCGGCAGATGCGCGACTACGCGCGTTTACTTTGGGAACACCCTCGTCTGAGTTTTCTACACAGAGTGCGCTACAACGTGCTATCGGCATCGTTGGAGAACCCACCGAGCAAGGAGCCAGGAGTCGTGCTGTACCCTGACCGCGCCGTGCTGGTTATCTACGACTACGATAACAATCTCGGCTATCGCGTGGAAGCCAGCTTCCCCAACCCGCGTCGCGTGGAGGTGACACCACTCAAAGGTCAGCCCTACTACTTTAGCGAAGCAGAATACCAAGACGCGGTGCAGATTCTGGCTGCTGACCCTAAGTACGGCGAGCCGCTGCGTCGCGGAATGGGCTACTGCTCGCCCGGAATGCCCCCCGTGCTTACCGAGGCGGCGCCTGAAAGTAGTTGGGAAAGGCTGGACACGATGCTGCCCTTTGTGCCCGACCACCGACTGGTGTCGGTGCTGATGCACTTTCGCCCTGGCAGCGGGCGCGAAGATGAGATTGGGCTGTT
>JANXCK010000205.1 GCA_025060055.1 Fimbriimonadales bacterium
GAGGCTGTTCGAAAATTCCCCCCTGAACCCGACAACGACCACCACCACACAAAACAACCCGTCCCAACCCCCACCTGCACCAAACCCACCATGTTCCACAACACCCACAACCCCCATACCCAACACCGCGCCCCCCTAAACGAACGCGCCCCCACAAAACCCCCATACGCCCCTTTCACACGCCCAAACACCCGCTCAATCCGATACCGACCCCGCAACACCTCCCCCAACTGCTCCGCCCGCGCCCGCGCCACCGCCCGCACCCGCTGCCACACCGCCTCGCGCACCCGCATCACAGGCAACCAGCCCGCCCGCTCCCACTGCCCCAACAACCGCGCCCAATACCCGTATAGCGCATCGCCCACTATCACCGTCGCCTCAGGCAACCCCCCACGCCCATACCGCGCCACCCACTGCGAGAGCAACTTGCCCTCATCCGCATACGCTTGCCCTAATGCCACCCCCACCACCCACACTCGCCCTCCCTGCCAGTAGCCCACCCCCACTGCCTTCACGCGCGAACGCCACTGCCACACGACTGCCCCCGCGCAAAACGCGCCTCAAAAGGCACCGCATAGCCCACGCCTGTGCCATCCCCCCAACGCCTACGGCGTGGCAGTGGTGGGGGTTCCAACGCCATCCCCTGCTGTGCCAGCCATCCCAGCGGCTGATGCCAGCGTGCGTCCAGGATGGGATGCAAACGGTAAACCAGCGTGCCGAGCGCGGGCAGCGCGGGGTCAGGCAGGGCGTCGGGGGCGAGCGCAAACAGTAAGCGGCGGTAGGAGGCGTGGTCGCGCGTGCGCAGCAGGGCGAGGGTGAGTATCAGGGCTTCGGGGTAGCGTGGGGGGCGTCCGCGTGTTGTGGGGTGGGGGGTGGAGCTGGCAGAAGCGGCAGACGAGGGCGTAGATGAGCGAGGCGGGGAGCGTGGTCAAGGTTTGTTGTGCGCGGTGATAGGGTGTCATGGGCGCAAGGATACCTCATCCGCCCCCGATTTTTCGAACACCCTCAGGGGGTGGGGAGGGTGTTCGAAAAATCTCTCTTGAGCGAGACGGCTGAAGCCGTTCCTCTGCACACAAAGCCGACCTTCGTCGGCTGTTTAGCCCGCGCAGGCGGGCTTCGTTCGCACAGGAACGGCTTCAGCCGTAGCCAGTACAGGCATTTCTCGAACACCCTCAGGGGGTGGGGAGTGTGTACGAGAAATACTTGCAGACGGGGCGTCTCAAGCCGTCGCTGCGGCAATAAAGCCCGCCTGCGCGGGTTCAAAAAACGTGCGAAGGCGAGGTTTGGTTGGGGTGTAAGCGCGACTCCAGTCGACTCGGTACTCTATTAGCCTGATACTCATTCCAACCGTATAAGCCTTCTAAAGAAATAGACGGCAGAAGCCGTTGCTGCGCAAACCAAGCCCGCCTACACGGGCTATAGCCGACGGAGGTCGGTTTCTTCTGCACAGGAACGGCTTGAGCTGTTGGGTATATGCGCCATTTCTTAAACAGTCTCCAAGGCGGAACCGCCGTGTTCGATCTCTGAACCCTTGATTTCTTGTCAAACGGTAGGGTATAATGGAATACCGTCCTGAATGTGGTATACAGACGAGCGGGGGCTTTGCTTGGCGTGAGCGGGCGACGCTCTCGCGGACGCGGAGGTTCAAACTATGCGATACGGCAGAGGATTTACGCTGATTGAGTTGCTGGTCGTCATCGCGATAATCGCGATTCTGGCTGCGATTCTGTTTCCGGTGTTTGCGCAGGCGCGTGAGTCGGCGCGCAAGACAACCTGTCTGTCCAACCTCAACCAGCTGGCAAAGGGCATCATTTCGTACATGACCGACTACAATAACTACTTCATTCCTTCGTTCAGCACCTCTGTGCCCGACCCACGGGCGGGAGGCATGAACAACACGAACACCCGAATTTGGCCCGTTTTGATTCAGCCTTATGTGAAAAACAAGGATGTGTTTCGCTGCCCGAACACGACAGACAACGAAGCACGCTTTGCCGAGGCGTGGGTAGACGACCTTGCGCAGCGAATCTACGGACGCGGCTGGCTCCCTTATGGCTTGAACATGGGCATCGGTAGCAACTGGTTCTGGGTGCGTGGCGGCGTTACCTTGGCGCGCATGACGCCCAACACGGCAATGATTAAAGAACCCGCAAAAATGGTAATGCTCGCCGATTCGTTCTCTGGTCCCACAGGCGGTCCGCATAACTGCCGTGGCTATGTGGTCGACAATGTTTGTATACACGGTTGCTCAGCGTCTGACCCGCGCTTGCCTGGCGGTCCCACCCCGAACTGTGCGCCATGCGCCACGCCGTCTGGAACTTACGCATCGCTGGGACCACGCCACCCGAAGTTCGATGGCATCAATCTTGCGTTTGTGGACGGCCACACAAAGTGGTTCCCAGTTAAGTCTGTGGTCGCCAACTGCGAGCTGTTCAACCAGCTGCGACAGCGCTGCCCAGGTGGCAGTCCCGATCCACAGATTGTGCGTGATGCAAACCCAGCGGGGCTGCGCTGGATTCTGTTCAACGACTGCTTCTGATAGGAGGCTCTGCTGTGGGCGCGTTTCGTGATAAACCGATATTAGCGATTGCT
Organism: Fimbriimonadales bacterium; assembly: GCA_025060055.1. GTDB lineage: Bacteria > Armatimonadota > Fimbriimonadia > Fimbriimonadales > GBS-DC > GBS-DC. Next base: position 2,593 of record JANXCK010000205.1, read on the forward strand.
TTGCTTGTGCTGGCGGTGCTGGTGTTAGGGGCAAGCCTCTACTTCACCTTCGGGCGAACGAGCGTTAGCTCGCCCTTCGAGCAACAGCCTCAACAGCCAGCCCCTCAGCCCTCTGACTCAAAGGAAGGCGCACCCACTGTTGTCATGTAGGAGGTCATCATGATGAAACGCTCTTCGGGCTTCACTTTGATTGAGCTGTTGGTTGTGATTGCGATCATCGCTATCCTAGCTGCGATTCTGTTTCCTGTGTTTGCTCGGGCGCGCGAGTCTGCCGTGCGCACTTCGTGCTTGAGCAACATGAACCAGATTGTCAAGTCCGCCCTGATGTATATGTCCGACTACCAGGAGACCGTGCCCGCTGCCATCAACCCTGCAGGGGGCGACTTACGCGATCCTAACTACGCGTTCAACCCTTCCTTTGACGGGAATCCATGGGTGCGGGTTCAGCCCTGTTTTCTCCGACGCGCTGTTCCCAACTGCACGAACCCCGCAGGTACTTGCGCCATCTCGGGTCAGCCGCCCCAAAGGCTGTTGTATATCCCCATCGGACAGCATGGCATCGGCGGGCAGAACAGCAACATGTGGATTCGACTCAGCAACAACGAGCGCGTGCCGCTGCCGCAGATTGTGAAAGCGCTGGATCCGTACATCAAAGCGCCGTTCCCCGAGACTATTGAGCAACGCCGCACTGTGGATTATCGGGGCGTATGGCGCTGCCCCGCCGACCAGACCGTGATTTGGACGAACGGCGGCGATGTGTGCGAACTCACTTCGGCTGCGCACTATCTGTTCCTCGGACCAGCGTATGTGTACAACACTTGGCTCATCTATGAGTATGCCGATGTCTTTCGCGGCGGGAACTACCTGCGATGGACGCTTAAGGCACGCTCGCAAGGCGCTGTCGCACGCCCTGCCAACATCCCCATCTTCTTTGAGGCTTACGGTGGCTGGCACGGGCGTGATGACCTCGATCGCCCCAACACCGTGAATGTTGCCTTCTTAGATGGTCACACACGCACGATGAACTACAACCAGTTCATCGACCAGCATCCGCAGGCGGCGGGTGGCGGCTGGGGTGGAAACCTGATGCGCCTCAACCAAGACCCCGAAGCCGAGAACCCGAACCTGTAAAGCGTGTACCTGTTGTAGCAGGAACGCCTCTTGCGCTGGCGAATCCGCCTCGCAGGAGGCGTTCTATGCATTCCATCTGGGACAAACTGGAATGGAGAGAGCGCGCGACCCTGCTGGGTGTGTATGCTGCATCGCTCGTGCTGGTATCGCTGCTGAGCTACGGTTGGGGGCGTAGCGCCGCAGAGCAGTTGCTCCTCAGCGCGAACCCACAAGCCAGTAGCGACGAGGTAATCGACCTCAGCGAAGCTCAACCTGCCCCAACCAATACGGAATCGCCTGCTCCCGAACCGCCTGCGCCTTCGGCAACCGAAGAGCTGGTGGTGCATGTCTCAGGCGCGGTCAAAAAGGCGGGTGTGTATCGCCTTGCTCGCGATAGCCGCGTGGTCGACGCCATCGAGCAAGCGGGTGGCGCGACGGCAAGCGCCGACTTAAACGCGCTGAATCTCGCTGAGCCACTTACTGACGGGCAAAAGGTTCACGTGCCGCGTAAGGGCGAAACGCCTCCATCTGCTTCCGCTGCAGCCGCAAGCACTGTCCCCTCAGCTCGCACCACAAGTCCGCCTAAAGCCACGCCCAAGTTCCCGATTGATCTCAACACCGCCACCGCTGAGCAACTGGAAGCGATTCCAGGCATCGGACCCGTGCTGGCGCAGCGCATCGTTGAGTACCGCAACACGCACGGCAAGTTCCACTCCGTCGACGACCTGCTGGAAGTGCAGGGTATTGGTCCGAAGCGGTTGGAAAATATGCGTCCGTATGTGACCGTGCATTAGACTACCGTCCCAGCGCCGCCATCGGCGATGACTGAATCTCCGCCTCGCAGCCCAAGTAGAGCGACTGAAGCTGCTGGGGGCTGAGGCGCAGCGCCCCGATGAGCCAGTTAGGCAGGTAGAACCACCACTCGTCAGGCGTATCGGGTTGGCGCAGTGTGTGTGCAAGATGATTCGCCAGAATCACCACGCTGATCAGCCCCACATCCTGCCATGTGCCCAGCGCTTCGGCGTGATGTTCGCCAATCGCCTCCACGAGCTTCTCAGGAAAGCCCCAGTGCAGGCTCACTGCACGCCCCACCTCCGCATGGTCGCAGCCGAAGATGCGCTGTTCCGCTTCCCGTTCGGGCACGCCCTGCGCGGTCAGGTCTTCTACCTGCTCGTAGGGTGTCCCGCCGTAGCGATCGAGCAGCGGCTTACCGATGTCGTGCAGCAGCCCCGCAGTATACGCCTCGTCGGGCGAGACACCATCCACCTGCGCGGCAATCAGCCTTGCACACAGAGCCGTGTCGATCGAGTGTCGCCACCACTTGCCCCGTCGCAGGTTTTGGCGGTCGGTCTTGCCCACGAACATATCGAACACGCTCACGGTCATCGCCAAGTTGCGCACCGTCTTGAAGCCCAGCAGCACCACCGCGTCTTTCACCGAAGCGATCTTACGCGAGAAACCGTAGTACGCCGAGTTGACCGTGTTCAACACGCGCGTCGACATGCCCTGATCGATGCTGATGAGCCGCTCTAAGTCTTTCACGCTGGCATTAGGGTTGCTGGTCAAGTGGATAATCTGATGCACGACCTGCGGCAGCACCGCGAGGTCCCTTACCTTCTGCACAATTGATTGCGCTTGAGCGATCATGGTAACCTCCTATCCGCTGTAGATAACTCGCACAATCTCCTCAATACTCGTGCGTCCGAGTAGCACTTTTTGGAGCGCATCGTCCTTGAGCAGGCGCATTCCCTGCTCGACTGCCACTTTTTGGATGGCATATGCAGCAGCGTGCTTCAGAACCAGGTCGCGCACGGGGTCGGACATCACCAGCAGTTCGTGGATGCCCGTGCGCCCTTTGTAGCCTGTGTTTTTGCAGTTTTCGCAGCCTTTGGCGCGGTAAATCGTCAGTTCGCTCAGATTCGGTGGGGGGGTAAAGCCGTAGCGTGTGAACTCCGATTCGGTGGGCTGGTACGGCTCTTTGCAGCGTGGACAAAGGGTGCGCACGAGCCGTTGTGCCAGCACCGCAATCAACGCTGAGGCAATCATAAATGGCTCCACGCCCATCTCGGTCAGGCGCGGCGGTGCACTGGCGGAGTCGTTGGTGTGCAGTGTGGACAGCACCAAGTGCCCCGTGAGCGCAGCCTCAATTGCAATCGTGGCGGTCTCGCGGTCGCGCATCTCGCCCACCATGATGATGTCGGGGTCTTGACGCAACATCGCGCGGAGTGCGCTCGCGAAGGTCAGTCCTGCTTTCGGATTAACCTGCACCTGATTGATGCCCGGCAGTTCGTACTCCACAGGGTCTTCCGCAGTGATGATGTTCACCAGCCCTGTATTGAGGCGCGACAGGATCGAGTAGAGCGTTGTGGACTTGCCCGAACCCGTCGGACCCGTCACAAGGATGATGCCGTAGGAGCGGCTAATCACCTCTTCCAGTTGGGCAAGAGTGTCGGGCAGAAAGCCGAGCTTTTCCAAGCCGACGCGCACGCTGGACTTATCCAGCACGCGCATCACGATTTTTTCGCCGTACAGACACGGCAAAGTGGAGACACGGAAGTCGTACTGCTTGCCATCAATAGTGGCGCTGATGCGGTTGTCTTGGGGCACGCGCTTCTC
>JANXCK010000220.1 GCA_025060055.1 Fimbriimonadales bacterium
CCCAATCACGGTTTCCTACGGCTATCAGGGTGGCAAGCGCACGCGCGAGCGCGAGCAGGTGCATTACGCCGCCACCGTCGACAATCTGGTGAATCTTGCCAGTCAAGAGTGCCTGATGATGAAGGGTCTAACACCCCGCGCAACACAAGGCGGGCAACTGACGCTACCAATTCAGGCAGTGGTGGAAACGCCCGCGCCCGCTGAAAAGCGCATCAAAATTCAGAGCGTCTCGTATGAGCGTGAGGGACGACGCGCGAAGGCGCGCGTCTATCTGCAAGCCGAAAATCGCACCTTAGAAGGCGCCGCCGAAGGCGAAGCGCAACCGCACCGACTCGTCGCCGAAGCGACCCTCAACGCGCTCAAACCCCTCACGCCGCCCAACATGCAAATCACTCTCCTTCAGGTGAGCGAGACCACAAGCGAGACAGGGCATGCGATTGTGAATGCCATCATCTTGTCAGAAGACGGTGAGACACGCCAAGAGTTGGTCGGCAGCGCGCTGCGACGCGAAGACCCCTACCGCGCCGTCGCCGCCGCCGTGCTGGACGCGCTCAACCGACCACTGGGACGCATGCTCGACTATGTGTAGTGGCAAGTGCCTTAGAGGTCAGAAGTTACCTCAAGGACTGCCTAATACTAATCGGCTTAGTAGACGCCGTCATGTCGTCGGCGTCTCGCCGACGCGACGCATGCGCTTGCGTAGCGTCAGCGTCCCGCTTGACGATTTGCGTCGCCTGAAACCCCGAAAAAGTGACTTGCAGTACACGCTCTGGGAGACTGTTTAAGAAATAGACGGCTAAAGCCGTTCCTCTGCAAACGAAGCCCGCCTACGCGGGCTATCAGCCGACAAAGGTCGGCTTGGTCTACACAGGAACGGCTTCAGCCGTCGCGCCCCGAAGACAGTTCTCGAACATCCTCATCGGGTGTTGACATTTGTCGTCAAAATGGGGTATCATAGAGCCGTGCGACGCAAAGGCGGGATTGGCGAGCAGGAGTTGGCGTTGTGGCGCTATGTGGCACGCCACGCGCCCGTGCGCACGCGCGATGCCGTCGAGGGTTTCGGCAAACCCAACGGTCTTTCACGCACGACCGTAATCACCATGCTGGAGCGGCTGCGCAAGAAGGGCTACCTGCGCCGCTTTGAGCAAGAGGGCACACTCTACTACGAGCCTGCTGTCGCCGAAGAGCAGCTGCTGCAGCAAGCGCTGGAGCGGTTCGTCGGAGGTGTGCTGGGTGGGTCGGTCACGCCGTTTGTGTCGTACCTGTTGCAGTCGGAGTCGCTTACCGAAGATGAGGTAGCGATGCTGCGCCAACTGCTGGAACGGCTGAAAGAGCAAGAGGGGTGAGCCATGATGGAAAACATGCTGCTAACGGCGTTAGGACGCGCCTGCGTACACGGGGGCGCACTGGCGCTTGTGGTTTGGCTGCTTGCAAAGGGCATGCGGCGCGTGCCGCTGAGCTTGCAGCGTTGGGGCTGGTGGCTGGTGTGCGCGAAAACGCTGCTGGCGTTCACGGGCTGGGTATGGATTAGCCTGCCCTTGTTGCCTGCCGACACCGAGTGGAAACCTGCAGAGCCGTATGAGCCGTATCGCCTCGCGCACGAGCAGCGTGCCGAGCTGCCCGCTACGCCGAGTATAACGCAGGCGACGAGTCCCGTTGCGAGTCCGCCTATTCAGGGGCAGCCGCTGATGCTTGCTGACTACGCCCCTGCAGCGCTGGCGTGGCTTTGGGTGGCGATGGTAGTCGCTCTCTTCGTGGGGATGGGACGACGCTGGGCGCAGATTGAGCGGCGTTGGCGTGAGGCGCGTCCGCTGGACGACGCCCGCTGGCGCGCGCATGTTCATCGGCTCTGCGTGCAGATGGAGCTGCCCTCGGTGCCCCAAGTGCGCCTGTCGGAAGGTGACCACCCCCCGATGGCGCTCATTGGCAACCGCGTGCTAATCGCCGAGCGCCTCTGGGAACAGCTTTCTGACGAGGAACGGACAACAGTTCTGGCGCACGAGTTTGCGCACTTGCAACGGGGCGATGCGTGGTGGAGCCTCGTGCCGATGCTGGCGCAAGTGCTGTTCTTTTTCTTCCCGCCGATTCGCTACGCGATGCGCCAGTGGGAGCTGGGCTGCGAGGTCGCCAGCGATGCAATAGCGATGCGTGTTGCCGAATGCACGCCCTACGCCTACGGCAGCTTGTTGCTGAAAATCGCGGAGCGGATGCGCCCTGTGGCGACGCCGTTGGGAGCAGGGACGACGCATAACTTTCGTCATTTGCGGACGCGCTTGCAGCAGCTGACACCCGCGCGCCTGACGACGGCGTGGCTGAGCGTGCTGACGCTGGGGCTTGTCGCTTTGCTTGCCCTGCCGTGGCAGGTGACCGCGCAGGTCAAGACACCCAAGAAGGACGCGCTTGTGCGTCAACTGCGGGCGTTAGCAGGTGCCGACTGGAGAGAGGCGTTTAGGGTCGGTCTGCAACTCGCGTCGTTGCCCCCCGATACAGGCTACGCGCTGCTGAAGCAACACTGGAACCGCCTGCCAGTCCACGCGCGACGGCAGATGCTGAAAGCGTTCTACTACACGCTTCCGTATCCGCTAAGCCCGCGCATGCATCCAAAATTGGTGCCCGTGTTGGAACTGGGCGCAACCGATCGCTCGCCCAGCGTGCGCGACTGGGTAAAGACCTATCTGCAGGATCTTGCCTTGCGCGAGTTCAGGGACACTGAGTCGCTGCGGGCGTGGTTTGCACAGTATCGGAACCTGCCTGCAGCGCAGGTCGTGCGGGCGCACTGGGAGCCGTTCCTGCGCGACTTGCCCAAGCTGCCCCCAGCCGAACGCGAGGCGCGCCTGATGCGCCTTGCGGAATCGTTCGTGTGGCTGCGCGAGCCAACCGTAGTGCGTCCGCTGGCAGCGCGCTATCGTCTGCACGCAGTACTTGCCGAAACCTTGTACGCGAATCGGATGGACGCGAGCAAGTTGAGACTGCTGGAGCACGTGCTGAGATGCTTGCTCACGCTGTCGCGCAGCGAGCAAGAGCTGCGCCCTGCGGTTGCGCCGTTGCTGGATCCGCAGCAGCCCTGCGCCACTGCGGTGCGAGCGTTGACGGTGGACATACTGAGCGACTCGCAGTGTGCGTGGGTGACACCCCAGCTAATTGCGCTCGCGCAGCACGCAGTGAAACAACCTGTGGAGCCCGAGCTGTGGATGGAGCTGGCAGAAGCGTTCTGTAGGCTGGAAGTGAAGCAAGCGTTGCCGACCCTGCGCGCCATGCGCGCCCGCGCCAAAAGCCCTACCTTGCGCGAGAATATCAAGAGAGCGATTATGGAACTGGAGAGACTGTGAGGCACGCTCACTGCGCGGCGAGCTTGCCTCCAGTCGCCTAGCAGATGCGCTCGCCTCTGCGCGTAAGGTAGAATAGCGGGCTGATGGAGCAGCTCAGCCTGTGGGAAGCGGAGCATCTCGGCGTGGTATTTGCTCGCACGCACCGCGAGCAACTGGAGCGCAAGTATCAATCGATTCTGCAAGAACGCCCCGACCTTGCAGAAAAGGTGTCGTACCGTGCGAACAAGGGACTGCCTCTGCTGCGATTGTACCGCTACAAAGAAGCATTTGCCTATACGCTGGTGACAGATATACTCCAAGCCCACGCTAACCGAGGAACGCTGAATGTTTTTGATCCGTTCTCAGGGATGGGGACAACCCTCTTCGCGTCTTCGATTCTGGGCATGCCTGCTTGGGGTATTGACCGCCTTCCTGTGGGGGTGTTCGTTGCAAACACGATTCTGGAGATGCTGGAGATTGAGCCAGGCACTATCGTTGACGCTTACCAGCGCCTTGTACCTGTCGTTGCGAGTTTGCCCGAAGCGTCAGTGGCAGAGGATGTGGCAATTATGAAAATCGCTTTCGAACCTCAGGTACTCAGGCGTCTCCGCCAGTGGAAATCAGGAATATTAGGGTTGCCCAGCCCGCAGCGTGAGGTGATGACTTTACTTTTCCTGTCGATTCTTGAGCCATGCAGCTACACTTCAAAAGATGGGCAGTTTCTGCGCCTGCGCCGAGACAAGACAATTATCTTTCCCGATGCTGCCATAGCGGAGCGCGTATTAGCTGCGGAGCGCGACTTAGCGATGAGTCGCTCGCTGGGCTGGAGACGCCGCGCACCCGCGCTGGCGTTGCTGGGGGACGCTCGCGCACTTCCGAACCCCCCTGTGCCTGAAAAGCCGAACTTGGTGATTACATCGCCTCCTTATGTCAACCGCTACGACTACACGCGCTCCTACTCGCTGGAGTTATGTTTCTTTTTCGTCGACAACTTTGAGCAACTAAAACAACTCCGACATAGTGTGCTACGCTCTCACATTGAGGTCAAAGTAGATCCTTCGGAGCAGCCCTCGCACCCTGCTGTTTCGGAACTGACACAGATATTGCGGGCACGTCGTGAGCAACTCAACAATCCGCGCATTCCCGATATGATTACGGGATACTTCGTAGACATGGAACAAGTAATCCGCGAGTTAGGGCGTCTCTGCGCTGAAGATACACTCGTCTACATGGTGGTGGACAATGTCCGATTTGAGGGTGAGCTGTTGCCCGTCGATCTGATACTCTGTGACATAGCTGAGGCACACGGGTTCCAGACAGAAACGATCTGGGTGGCGCGATACAAGGGCAACAGCTCCCAGCAGATGGGGCGCTATGGACGAGTTCCTGTGCGAGAAAGCGTGGTTGTATGGAGAAAAGTCAGGTGAAAAGAGACCGAACTCACTCTTCCAGCTGGGTGCAAGAGCAGCAGACCAAAAGCCTCTTCTTCTTGGCTAAACTCCAAGAGTGGGGGCTGCAGGAGGTTGCAACCGCTATTGAACAATTTGATGGTTCTTCTGTAAACTGGAATCTTCAAGAACTAAGAATTGCGGAGAAGGCTTGGAACCGAGTGATTCATCGTGGGATCATGCCCGTCCGCGTGTTTGCGCACCCAGTGGTATTACAAACCGTTCCTCGCTCTGTAGGATACTATCGAATGTTGGCAATGGTCTCCCAAAAATCTATGAAGCGTGTTCACTTAGATACTGAACCCTATGAAACAGGATCTACCGTTCCCGATGAGGATACAGCGCGGATGTTGGCTTCCCACCTCAACACGATTATCAGCCGCCTTGTGGAGCAGGATGTGCAAATCAGCCCGCGCGGACTGGATTTGTGGAGAGGCATGGCAGCAGGTTCACAAGCGCAAGGCTCTTGGCAAAATGCGAAAGGAACGCAATATGAGACAATTGTTCAGCAAATTCTCACAAGCTACCTTCAGGAAATCGGACTGCTGCAAGAACAAGTCGGACGCCACCTGAAACTACAAGACGGACGAACTATTATTTTTGGAAGCGACCCCGACATTAGCCTGGTTCGAGACGGAGAGATCCTTTCTGCAGTGGAAATCAAAGGCGGTATCGATCCAGCAGGAGCGCACGAGCGTCTCGGCGCTGCCCTCAAGACGCTAAGGAACTGCAAAGCAAAACATCCAAAGTGTGTTACTATACTGCTACTCCGCCGCGAGACGCTTACACAAGGACTCGAAGATCGAATACAGCAAAGTAGCGCGGAAATTACTCACTGGTTTGCCTTAGAGGATGTTTTAGGAGACGAAGATACGCAATCAATGTTCATACGAATGTTTTTGCAAAGTACTTA
>JANXCK010000274.1 GCA_025060055.1 Fimbriimonadales bacterium
CGCTTGTCGATTTCGAGCTTGGTCTCGCCAGGTCCGCGCGTGCCGATTCCGCCGCCCAAGCGCGAGAGGGCAACGCCCTTGCCTGACAAGCGTGGCATCAGGTAGAGCAGCTGCGCCAGTTCCACTTGCAGGGCGCCCTCGCGTGAGCGCGCCCGCTGCGCAAAAATGTCCAGAATCAGCTGCGTGCGGTCAACCACGCGCGTTTGAGTGATTTGCTCAAGGTTGCGCTGCTGCACGGGGTTCAGCTCCACATCGAACAGGATGACCTCCGCCCCCTTCTCGCGGGCGAGTTGGAACAGTTCTTCGGCTTTGCCTTTGCCGATGTAAGTCGCGACATCGGGGAGAGGGCGTTTCTGGCGGGCTTCGGCAACGATGCGCACACCTGCGGAGTGGGCGAGTGCGCGCATTTCATCGCTCCAGTAGGCTTCTTCGTGGGCTTCGGGGCGGCAGAACACCAGAATTGCGCGCTCCGCCTGCCCGATTTCCGTCAGTCGGTGCGGGATGGGCTTTCACCTCCTGTCAGTTCCAGTTTTTGCACACGCCGATGGTGTCGCTCCTCGTGGCTGAACCCTGTGCGTAGGAACGCCTCAACGGTGGCACGCGCGAGTTCGGGACCGACTACACGCGCTCCCAGACAAATCACATTCGCGTTGTTATGCTCGCGGGCGAGCGCAGCGGAAACAGGCTCGCTGGCGTTCGCGGCGCGGATGCCCGGACGCTTATTCGCCGCGATGCTCATCCCAATACCCGTGCCGCATATCAGAATACCCAGCGCAGGGCGCGTCTCGCGCACCAGCTTCTCGGTGAGGGCGTGCGCCACATCGGGATAATCGGCGGGCGCTTCGGAGTAGACGCCAACATCCAGAATCTCGTAGCCCTGCTGCTGCAGGTAGTTTTTCAGAAACTCCTTGAGTGGGTAGCCTGCGTGGTCGGCGCCCATATACAAGATCATCGGTTCACCCCCGTCCCGTGGTGGGCGCGGAGCGTGCCATCGCCTTGCCGAGTCACCTGCAGTTTCTCGCGCAGCACCTCCAACGCCTTTTTGAGCTGCAGGTCGCGTGCCTTATCCTCTTCGGTCATGCGCCAATCTTCGGGGTTCTTGACCTCAATATCGGGCTTGAGACCGCCGACGCGCTTGCCGTCCACAATCTTGGCGTTCAAATCTGTGCCGTTGGGCGTGAGGTATTTCGCTGTGGTGATGGCGACGGCGGTGTTTCGGGATGTCGGAATAACGGTTTGCACCAGCCCTTTGCCGAACGAGTCGACCCCGATAAGCGGTGCCACTTTGTGGTCGCGGAGCGCGCCAGCTACAATCTCCGACGCGCTGGCGCTGCCACCATCCATCAACACAACCGTAGGGATGTTCAAGTTGCGGTAGCGTCCCTTGAGCGTGCTGCGCCGTTCCAGCAGACCGTGACGCCCCACAACGCTGACCACCACTTGCCCTTCAGGAATGAAACGGCTGGCAACCTCAATCGAGGAGTCGAGCAGCCCGCCTGGGTTGGCGCGTAGGTCTAAAATCAGTGCGCGGGCGCCGTTCTGCTTGATTTCGTTGAGAGCGCGGTCAAGCAAGGCAGGGGCTTTCTCACTAAAGTTCTGCAGCCAGATACGATAAATCTTGTTCTCGCTGTCTTCCAAGTAGACATCGACGGTGGGGCTTTCGACCACATCGCGGCGGATGGTGACGGTGAACGGTTCGTCCACCCCGTTGCGACGGATGGTCAGCCGCACTTCGGTGTGGCGCGGTCCGCGAATCATGCGCACTGCCTCATCGAGCGCGACACGCTCCAGGCTTTTGCCGTCGACGGCGATGATGATGTCGCCCGCTTTGAGACCAGCCTTGAAGGCGGGGCTATCGGGGAGCGGGCGCACGATGCGTGCGCCGCCCGGCGCGTCTTCCAGCAACGCGCCGATGCCCGTGAAGCTGCCCGTAGTGTCCTCTTGCATGCGGCGGAAAGCGTCGGGATCCATAAAGCGCGTGTACGGATCGCCGATGGCGGCGAGCATGCCGTCGATGCTGGTGTAGGTGAGCTTATCGATGGCGGGTGGAATGCCGTAGAAGCGGGTCTCCACTTCTGCCAAAGCACTGCGGAAAGCGTCGGTGGGGTCTAACGCCGCGCGATCCACGCTCAAGCCAAAGAGAGGCAACAGGGGCACTGAACTGCGCGTCAGCGTGGCGTAGCCCTCTGCCCCTAAGAACCCGCCTATGAACATCGCGGGCAACAGCAGGGTGTAAATCCGCGCGCGTCTTCTCATGACTTCTTCTCCTGTGCTGCGAGCCACTTGATAGCGCGTTCCAAAGCGGGGTCGCCGCCTGGTTGTCCTCGCATGCGCGGTTCGGCAGCGACGGCTTCATCGGGCTGCACGCCGCGTTGATGGAACCCCGTGCCGTCCAGCCCCAGATAGCGTCCGACGGTGAGTGTGAAGCCCGAGCCGTCTTTGAGCTGGTACAGGCTGGTCTGCGAGGCGTCGCCGAAGGTCGGCGCACCGAACAGCCGTGCGCGTGCTGTATGACGCAGCGCCAGCGCGGTCAGCTCCGCCACGTTGTAAGTGCCGCGGTCGGTCAGCACGGCAATCGGCAGGTTCGCGGGTTGCGGGGCTTTCGGCAGGTTCAGCGGGCGCCGCTTGTAGCTCTTGCCGTCGCGGTACTCCACTTGCGCCACTTGTCGCTTGGTTGCCAGCAGGCTCAGGATCTGCAGAGCAGGCTCCTGCTGCCCAATCGCCACGCCGCGTAAATCGAGAATCAGCCCTTTGGCGCCGCCCTGTTTGAGGGTACGCAGCGCGTTCGTGAACTCGCGCGCTGCGGCGGCGTTGAGCAAGTTCGGGCGCACATACCCCCAGCGACTTTGCAGCAGGCGGTACTCCAACGGGCGGATGCGCGTGGCAGCGCGGGCGACGGTCATCTGCAGCGTTTGATTACCGCGCCGAATAGTCAGCTGCAGGGGCTTGGCAGCCTTCTCATCCTTCGGATTCTGGCTGAGGCGTTGGATGGCTTCGCTAAGGCTGATGCTGCTGCGCAGTCGTTCCCGCGCCCGCTCGTTCGCCTTGCGGATTTGCTCGCGCGGGCTGTGCATCCGCTGCAGTTGCAGCACTTCGGCAAAGGGGTCTTCCGAGACAATCCACTGCTTGTCGATGTACTCAATAAAGTCGCCTGATTTCAGTCCTGCTTTCTCGGCGGGCGAGTTCGGCACAACAGCAACCACCTGCAGCAGGTTCTGTTCCAGTGGCGCGGTCTCACTGCCCACGCGCAGCGTCGTCTTGCGGTTCACGACGGTCAGCACTGCGCCGATTCCCTCTACCTCGCCGTTGAGGGCACGGATGAACTGCGCACGCTGTTCGGGGCGCAGGAACTGCGAGCGTGCGTCGTTTAGGGACGCCAGTAGCGCCTCCAGCGAGCCGTGCGCCAACTTCTCGGCGTCCACAGGCTCCACATACTCGTCGCGCACGAGGCTAAACACGCGATGGTAGAGCTGAACCATCGAAGGCTCTGAGACTTTGGGGTCGGGTAGGGGCGTGCGCGCATCTGCCAGCGCGGGCGCGAAATCGCGCTGCACCACTAACTCTGAGCCGTGCTTGATATAGTAAGTTGCCAGCACATTTCGGGTTAGCCACCCGCTGGCGAACATCAGCATCAGCGCCAGCAGGCTCAGCCCCCCGTAAACCAGCTTCGTTCTCACGCTGTGCGATCCTCCACTGCGTAATTGTATCCTATATCGGCTCGAAAAAGTTCCGATTGGAGCGGTGCGAGCGGCGCACCACTGCGCTATGAGGGTTCCGAAAGCGCGGGCAGCTCCATGTCGCTGCTGTGTCCAGGGAACATCTTCGCGTTCGGGTCGATGATGCTCTTGGCGTGGTTCACAGCGGTACACACCTCGCCGACGCCCGTCGCAATCAGCTTGAGTTTGCCCGGATGCGTACAGACATCGCCCGCTGCGTACACGCCGGGCAGGTTCGTCTGCATAAACGCATCGACCACAATCTGGTTGCCCTGCAGTTCTAAGCCCCAGTTTTTGATTGGTCCCAGCGTCGCCACGAAGCCCAGATTCAAAATCACGGCGTCCACTTGTAGCTCGATCTCCTCTTGGGTTTTGTTGTGGAAAACAATCGCGCGCTCCAGTTGCCCGTTGCCGCACACGCGGCGCACTTCGTAGGGTGTGAGGATTCGCACGGGAGACTGGCGCAATTCCTGCACGCTCTGCTCGTGGGCGCGGAACTCATCCCGACGGTGGATTAGCGTCACTTCCTGTGCAATTGGGTAAAGGTTCAGTGCCCAGTCTACTGCGGAGTCGCCGCCGCCCACAATCAGCAGTCGTTTGCCCACAAACAGCGACTTATCGCGCACGCCGTAGTAGACGCCTCTGCCCTCGAACTCGGCGACGCCCTCTGCGCTGAGCTTGCGCGGCGTGAACGCCCCTGCCCCCGCGCAGATAACCACAGTGCGCGTGTGGTGGGTAATGCCTTTATCGGTCGTGATTGCCCAGCCGTCTTCGGTGCGGTGCAGCGTTTCGGCGCGTTCCTCCAAGCAGACGGTCGGCTTGAAGCGCATCGCTTGCCGAATCATCTGCGCTGCGAGGTCTTTCGCAAACACTTCAGGGAAGCCCGGCATATCGTAAACATATTTTTCGGGATACAGCGCGGTCAGCTGCCCACCCAGTTCGGGCAAGCTATCGATGATTTTCGTGCGCATTCCCCGCAAGCCTGCGTAGAACGCGCCAAACAGCCCTACGGGACCGCCGCCGATAATCGTGATGTCGTACAGGTCGGGACGCATACAGCGAAATTCTACCTGAAAACCCCCAAATTAGGACTTAAGTCCCTAACGCGCGCGTCCCTCGATAGTGTATTATAGCAGCGGAAGGTGGGCACGGGGGCGGCATGATGGGAGTGGCATGATTTAGAACAGGGGTTTGGACGCCGCTAAGGATCGCGTAGTCGCCCTACAGCCCCGACGCTTTTACCACGAGGAAGAACAGGGCAAAGTCCCTGCCGTGCCTGCCAAGCCCGAGGAGGGCTAACCAGCTTCTCCTCGGGTTTTTTTGTGGTGTTGATAGTAGGCTTCTCCAACTTGAAATCGCTCCTTTTTAGAGACTGCTTAAGAAGTCGCCTGGTACGCCTGACGGCTAAAGCCGTTGCTGTGCAAACGAAGCCGACCTGCGTCGGCTTTTAGCCCGCGAAGGCGGGCTTGGTCTGCACAGCAACAGCTTCAGCCGTACATAATATTGCGCTACTTGAAACCCCGATAGGTATAACCCCCTCTCCCACAGCGTGGGAGAGGGGGAACTTGACTCCCCTCTCCCGCGACGCGGGAAAGGGGCTGGGGGCGAGGGCAACGACACGCGCACCTACCCCCTAACACCCCTGCCCAAAGTTGAGCAGCACAATCAGCAAGTCCGCATCGTTCACGATGCCGTCCCTGTTGATATCCTCGTGATAGGCAGGCGGTGTGCCCTGCGTGCCAAACGCAAACAGCACGCGCAGCAGGTCGGTATCGTTGAGGCAGCCGTCGCCGTTGGTGTCGCCCGTGCGCCACGTGTCCAGTAGGAACGCTTCCCACCACCGCCGTGTGGCAGCGTTGTAGCCCGTACCTACGATATAGCGCCCATCCGATGATATCGATCGGGCTTCCCGAAGTTCAGAGCCATCTGCAAGTAGATTGGCATAAGCAATATTTAGGTCTTCGATTATCCCATTGCGCCAGCGGAAGGCACGCTTGGGCACTCCGAGTGGGTATATCGTCGCGCCAACAACCACGCTGCCATCTGCTGATACGCCATACGCCTCACCATCATCATCACCAAACGTGCCCGAGACTTGGATTGTGCCGTTTTCCCAGCGAACTGCCTGAAACAGTCCTGTGGCGTCATCTGCGCGTCCTACGATAACCGTGCCATCCGCAGATACACCGAAGGCGGCACTGTCAGACCCGCCTGGAAGCGTGCCAAGTAATTCCATCCCCGTCTGAGCAGTCCAGCGAAAGGCAAAAAAGTTTCCACCAACTGCCCCCACAACGATTGAGCCGTTGGCGGACACACCGTAGGCGAAGCTGTCTACTATGCCTGGCAAAGTACCAAGCGCTACTGTGCCAGAGTGAGCCGTCCAGCGAAAGGCACGCCAGGCACTCCAGCGCCTCAGTGCCCCTACCACAACGCTGCCATCCGCAGAGACGCTGTATGCTTCACTTCTTTCACCTGGTGTGCCCAAATCTTGCATCTGGGCTGTCTGCGCGTCCCAACGGAATGCTCGTTGCCGCCCGTCAGCGTTTGTTGCGCTGCCCACTACAAATCGCCTGTCCAACGACACACCGCGCGCTACGCTTGAGCTGCCGCCCAGCGTGCCGAGGTCTTGCATCCCTGTCTCCGCCGTCCACCGAAAGGCGCGCCTGTAATAGTCGGCATTCTCTGTCCATCCGACCACCACGCGCCCATCGGCAGACACGCCATACGCCTGACTGCTAGAGCCGCCCAGCGTGCCCAGCCAAGTCAGGCGCTGCGCCTCACTGCTCGTCCAGGCGCCAAGCCCCACGCTCAACGCCAACACCAACCGAACACTCCACTGCTTCAGTGTGTATCGCATCGCTTGACCTCCGTTCGTCTGAAGTTTCGTACCATCGCACAGCACACCCGTATTACACGCTGTTTTTTCAATTTCTGCCACTGCAAGCGCCTGTTGCCCCTCACCACAAAGCAAACTGCCCTCATAGGCGCACAGAGTGCAGTACCCTGCCGCTGCAGTACCCTGCAGCGGCACTCTGTAGCGCGGCACTCAATGCGCCCGCAGCAGAGACGAACTCGCAGTCAGCGCAACCCCTTCTCCTTGAGCACCGCGTCCACCCACTCCGCATCCGCCTCCGACAACGCAGGCTTCGGCAACTGACGATAGTCAATCAACAAATGATACCGCCCCTGCTCATACACCCGATCCACCAACGCCTGCAAATCCAACGGCACGTCCGCATCCGTAGGACGCAACGGAATGTTGATCATCGGCAACGGCTCCCGCAACGCTATCGGATAATACTCACGAAAGGTCGGACGCTCCGCCCGAAACACACACACCCGATACGGCGTGCGCTCCGGCGCGTGCAAGTAAGTCTCAGGCACGCTCAGC
>JANXCK010000281.1 GCA_025060055.1 Fimbriimonadales bacterium
GCTGAGCCTGGACGGCAAAATCGCCACGCACACGGGCGACTCGAAATGGATTACCAGCGAACGCGCGCGACGCGCAGCCCATCGGCTGCGTGCCGAACACGCCGCAGTGCTGGTGGGCATCCGAACGGTTCTCAAAGACCAGCCACACCTGACGGCACGCATCAAGGGGGTGGTCAATCAGCCACTGAGAGTGGTGCTGGATTCGAAGTTGCGCATAGCCGACCTCGCACGGGAAACCTCCGACACAAGACTGCTGCCGCCTCTGCTGCAGGAGGGCAATAACACGCTGGTTTTTGCGCTGAGCGCAGACGAAGAGCCTGTTCGCGCGAAAATAAAGTACCTTGAGTCGCTCGGTGTGCAGGTTATCTGCCTCGCTCCTGACCCGAAGCAACCCTCTCGCGTGCCTGTGCGCAAGGTAGTGGAACTGTTAGCGGAACGGGGGGTGTGCAGTGTCTTGGTAGAAGGGGGTGGGCAGGTCGCCGCGTCGTTTCTGGAGGCGCGACTGGCAAATCGGATTGCTTATTTCTATGCGCCCAAGCTCATCGGCGGCGCGGATGCACCCACCGCGCTTGAAGGGTCAGGCATTATGCGGGTTGCCGACGCACCACGCATCACGAACCTTCACATCCGCAAGCTGGGCGACGATTGGCTCGTCGAGGGCGATATTGAGTATCGATAGGGATTTTATACCCATTAATCGAACAAGCTCGGCTGTTTCTCCGCCTGGATAATCGCCTGTGGCTTGGGGAACAGCGCGTCAAAATCGGGGAACAGGTCTTCCAGTCGGGCAGCGAACTTGTAGAGTTTCTCCACATAGTGTTCACGGTCTTCGTCGCCCGCGTACTCTTCCAGCAAGCCGAGGCTGCCATCCTGTTTGCGATAGACCATGATGTAATCGCCAATCTGGAAGCGTTTCGCCAGCTCATACAGCGGGTGGCTGGGCTGCTTGCTCTTGTCGGTAATCCGCTCGCGCCGACAAAGCTGCTCAATCTCAATCTCACCATTTAGAATCATCCGCGCGAGGCGGCGGTATTCCTCGGCGACTTTTTCGGGCTTGTCTTCCAGCAGCCACTGGATGGCGTTGTTGAGAAACTCGCGCCCGAACTTTTCGTCGGCGCGGGAGCGCAGCGACGCGCCCTTGAAGGTCAGCTTGCCATCGTAGCCCTGCAACACATAGTTTTTGGTCTTGACCGAGAGCATCGCCTTATAGCGCCCGTCGTAGGCAAGGCGAATGCCTTCGGGCAAAATTTTGCCCACCTGCTCCACGAACGCAACCTCGTCCGCTTCGGTTTGCACATGCTCAGGCGGCTGAAAGTAGACGCCGTCCGTATCGATTTCGACTACTGTGCCGCCCAGCCGCTCTATCTCGGCGGCGATTTGCTTAACCAGCTCCTGCCCTTTGAGCGTGACGGCTTCGGCAGCATCGTAGTCGTTGAAATTAAATGTTGCCCCTAAGTAACCGTAATATGAGTTAATCAGTATTTTGAATGAGCTTTGTAATCCTTCCCAATATGCCGATTCCGCGCCCTGCGTCTGTTTGGCGCGGGCTTTGGCGTCGAGGCGCAGGCGGCGCAGTCGCTCCAGCGTCGGTAAAAACACATCCAGATGGTCGGCGTTGGGCTTGATGCGGTAGCGCAGCATAATGCTGGGGTACAGGCTCTCCACATCGGCTTTCACAATGCGCGGGACGAGTCCGACCTTGCGCACTTCGGCATAGCCTCCAGGATACTCGCGCGCCTGCTGCTGCGTGGGGATGGCGTAGCCCTCCGCGAGGTAGGCGCGGATGAACATCAGGTTCGCCTTCTCGCCCGTGCCAATCACGGCGAGGTTCTGCAGCACATCGGGCAACATCTGGCACTGATAAAACTCCGTGGGCAGTGTCAGGTCGGCGAGGTGGCGCGTCTCATGCACATCCTGCAGACAGTAGCGGCGCACAGTGTCAGGGTCGGTGCGCCACAGTTCGGGGATTTGCTCGCGCTCCAAGTAGATTCGGTCGGGCGCCGCGATGCCGAGCTGCTGCGTGACCTCCTTCAGCCCGTAGCCTTCCAGGTCGCCCCTGCCGATGTCGAAGCGTTGCACGCTGAGGTAGGTGTCAATCAGGTGGCGTCCGTGCGCGTAGGCG
>JANXCK010000030.1 GCA_025060055.1 Fimbriimonadales bacterium
AGCCTGCGTGATAGAAGAAGTGGGCAATGGTCAAAGGTAGGTCGACATCGCGCGACTCGCGGATGGGCTTGCCGTTGTCTAAACTCTCCAGCACGGCGAACTCACGGGAGCGCTCTTGCAAGATCCGAGCAATTCGGAACAAATACTTGGCGCGCTCCTTACCTGGCAGTCGGCTCCAGATAGTTTCGTAGGCGTGGCGGGCAGCGCGCACGGCGCGATCCACATCTTCTGCATCCGCGTAGGCGACTTCTGCAAGCACCTCTTCAGTGGCGGGGTTCAGCGTGGTGAAGTAGCGCCCGCTGTGCGGCTCCACAAACTCCCCTCCGATGAACAAGCCGTAGCGCGGTTGCAGTTTCACAATCTCGCGCGGCTCAGGGGAAGGAGCGTACTCCCAACGGCCTGTGTGCCTACTGCGCCCGTCGTGCCCGTTCCGTCGCATAACGGGATTATACCAGCGGGAGGTATCCTACAGGGCAGGATGAGCAACATCCCGAAGGCTTGGATGAGCGTAGAGGCGTTCGAGCGCGTGCTGAGGTACTTTCGGGCGAGGAAGTGCTCCCAGGATTTGAGTTGCCCGTGCGCGAGGTGTGGGGATAAGGTATATCGCTCACACCGCGCAACCCCTCAAGAAGGTGCAAGGACCTTGCTCAGCAACTTCGTCAGCACTGCCTTGACACACTGCCAGTGAAGGGCGAAGAACAACCAAAACGGTGTGCTATTGTAAAGCCAGTCGTTCAGCGTTCCGATGAGCCAGTAGAGTGTGCTTTCGGGGCGCTTGGTGGGCACACTCATCGGGTGAGCAAGTACCCCAGCCAGCAAAGGGTAAACCACCTGAAACACTGAGTAGACCAGCAACACCACCCACAACGCACTTGCTAGCAGGAGCAGTTCTCCCGTAGGCGCACGGCGTAGTAAACCGTAGGTCACCATGCCGACCGTT
Organism: Fimbriimonadales bacterium; assembly: GCA_025060055.1. GTDB lineage: Bacteria > Armatimonadota > Fimbriimonadia > Fimbriimonadales > GBS-DC > GBS-DC. The sequence goes on from JANXCK010000030.1 coordinate 941, forward strand.
GCTAACCACGTAAGCAGCATCAGGATAGGCGCGAACGGCGGACGCCCATCCCACCAGTAAAACAGAAAGACAACACTCCCCCACCAAAGCATTGCCAGCGTTAGCCAGCGCACAAAAGCCCGAGCGGAGCCTACGCTTAGCAGCGCCGCTGCAAATGGTAGCCACAGATCCAGCGTGATGTTTCGCATAAAGTGGATGATCACACGCGATTGCCAAAGCGGCTCTGCGGTGCCGTACCACACGCTCGAATAAAGCCCTTCGCTAACGAGTGCTGCGCCACTGCATGTCAGCAACGCCCACCGCAACAGTTTCAAGTCAGGTGTCTCACGACGCAACAAGTGCACGCCTATGCCCGTCGTTGCGAATGCAATCCCGCTTCCTACTGAGTAGCTTGCTGTGAGGAGACTGGGATACCCAAAGATTGACCAAAGCGCAAGCGCCCATCCCAACTGGTAAATCCCTTGTGCTGCCCCCAGCACCACACATGCCCAGCCCACCCTTCGGATAAGCTCGCGCTCGCGCCAGAGGCTTTGCGCTGACAGCATGATTCGATTGTACCTTCGGGCATAGCTTCACGCGAAAACAGCCTTGCCGTCTGCTACCCCTTATCGTCAAGGCGCTCGCGCACGTGCTTCTCCGCGGCGGGGAAGTAGCGTCGCTGCCGGTGGGGCGCGGGAACCCCGCCCGTAGGGGCGAGGTGACCTCGCCCGTACGGCACATCCCGTGCTTCCCGCTGAAAAGGGACGATTTCAAGTTGGAGGCACTTAGCAATCGGGGTTTGCAATGGCGGAATATCAGGTACGGCTGAAGCCATCCCTGTGCAAACCAAGCCCGCCTACGCTGGCTGTAGCCGACAGAGGTCGGCTTCGTCTGCAGCTGCTGATGCTGGGCTGGAACGCCTATCAGCAGTATCAGGAAGCGTTGCAATCCCGCAAGATAGACCAGATTGAAGACTACCTGCGCCGACTGGATCAGGCGTACTTCGTTGTGCTGCGCGACGCGGCACAGAAACTCTACATCGACCCCGCCACAGGGCGCGTAGACTTCGGGTTGCTCACGGAACAGGAGCGCAACAACCCGCACATCCTGCTGTTCAACCTGAAGCACCTTCTGCGACGGCTCGCGATAGGCGTGTTCCCCACCTGCAGCGTACATCACGATATTCGCATCGAGGAACACCACCGCTTGCTTTGGCAAGTTCATCCCTCAACCGCCCCTCGAATCGTCTCCTGCTCCATCTGCTCCCAGTCAGCGACGGGGAGGTTCATGGAAAGCAGCCGCTGCAACGCTTGCTGGCGCTGTTCGGGCGTGGCGACGGCAGGCTGAAAGCGTATCTCCACCTCCACAAGCGCGCCCTCAGGCAGCCCCAACTCAGCGTCCAGCACTATCGTCTTGCCGATCACTCGTCCCCTGCGCACTAAACTCACCATCACGCGAGGAGTATACCTTGCACACCGCCCCCAAACAGGTATACTACCCCCCGACATCCCTTTAAGTCCGTCCAGTGAGGCGACAAGGGAGAAGAGTATGCCTATCGACACATCGCTACGCAAGGTTTTGGTGATTGGCTCAGGTCCGATTGTCATCGGGCAGGCGGCTGAGTTTGACTACTCTGGCTCGCAAGCGTGTCGCTCCCTGCGCGAGGAAGGATTGGAAGTCGTGCTCATCAACTCCAACCCCGCCACGATTATGACCGACCCCGAAACCGCCGACCGCGTGTACATCGAGCCGCTCACAGTAGAGTTTGCCGAGCGCGTGATTGCCCAAGAACGCCCCGACGGTCTGCTGCCCACGCTCGGCGGGCAAACGGGGCTAAACCTCGCCACGGAACTCGCCGTGCGCGGCATTCTGGACAAGTACGGCGTGCGCCTATTGGGCACGCCCCTCACCGCCATTCAAGCCGCCGAAGACCGCGAGAAGTTTCGCGAGCTGATGCGCCAAATCGGCGAACCCGTGCCTGAGTCGTGGGTGGTGGAGAGCGTCAGCGAACTCAAACGGATTGCCGAAATCGTCCCCTACCCGTGCGTGGTGCGCCCGGCGTACACGCTGGGGGGCACGGGCGGGGGTATTGCTCGCAACCCCGACGAACTGATTGAAATCGGCACGCGCGGGCTGGAACTTTCTATGCGCCATCAGGTGCTGGTGGAGCGCTCCCTGCTGGGATGGAAGGAGATTGAGTACGAGGTGATGCGCGACGGCGCCGACAACGCCATCGTGGTGTGCAACATAGAGAACATTGACCCGATGGGCGTGCACACGGGCGACTCGATGGTGGTTGCACCCTCACAGACACTGAGCGATTTTGAGTATCAGCTGCTGCGCACAGCGTCGCTGCGCATCATCCGCGCGCTGGGCATTCAGGGGGGCTGTAATGTGCAACTCGCGCTGAACCCCAACGGCAGCGACTACTATGTGATTGAGGTCAACCCGCGCGTGAGCCGTTCCAGCGCGCTCGCCTCCAAAGCCACAGGCTACCCGATTGCCCGCATCGCCGCCAAAATCGCGATAGGGCTGCGCTTGGACGAAATCCGCAACCCCATCACGGGCACTTCGGCGGCATTTGAGCCTGCGCTGGATTACTGCGTGGTCAAGTTGCCGCGCTTCCCGTTTGACAAGTTCCCCACGGGCGACCGCACGCTGGGCACGCAGATGAAAGCCACCGGCGAGGTGATGGCGATTGACCGCACTTTTGAAGGCGCGCTGATGAAAGCCGTGCGCGGGCTGGAGGTAGGCGTGAGCGACCTGCGCTATCCGCCTGCCGCGCGCCTTAGCCCGATGGAGCTGGAAACGCTGCTGGAAACGCCCAACGACATGCGCCTCTTTTACATCGCCGAAGCCTTTCGGCGCGGCTGGCTGGTGGAAGAGGTTCACGCACTTAGCAAGATTGACCCGTGGTTCCTGCACAAAATCAAGAACCTCGTGGAGATGGAGCAGGAGCTGATTGCGCGCAGTAAGGAGCTGCGCGAGGTGTTGTGTCGGGCGCCGATTGATACTTATCAATCGCCGATCGATACGCATCGAACGCCGATCGATAGGTATCGATTGGCATCTGATACCCATCAGTCGGCGATGGATACCTATCAATCGGCGACTGATACCTATCAGTCGGCGACTGATACCTTGCGATTGGGGGCTGATGAGGAGTCGAGCCCTCGTAGCGTTGGCGTCCCCGCCGACGAACAAGCACGCACGCAAATCGTTCTTCGTGAGAATATTCAGCGTGGCTGGTACGACGCGAACGATAAATCTCTACGCGAGGGCGTGCCTGATTGGTTAGCGAGCTGGTTCGTCGGCGGGACGCCGACGCTACGAGAGGGAGTATCTGCCGTCGGCGGGATGCCGACGCTACGCGAGAAGGATGCCGTCGGCGGAGACGCCGACGCTACAATTTCCCTCCTCCGTCGTGCCAAAGAGTGGCAGTTTTCAGACAAGTTCTTGGCGCAGATTACGGGGCTGAGCGAGTTGCAGGTGCGGGCAGGGCGCAAGGCGCTGGGGATCGTGCCCGCGTTCAAGATGGTAGACACCTGCGCAGGTGAGTTTGAGGCGCGCACACCCTATTTCTACAGCACCTATCACGGCGTTTCCGACCGTCCTGCGCCGGCTCATCCGCGCAAGGCGCTTGTGCTTGGCTCGGGTCCCATCCGCATCGGGCAGGGGATTGAGTTTGACTATTCCGCCGTGCACGCCGTGAAGACTCTACGCGCGCTAGGCTACTACGCGATCATTCTCAACAATAACCCCGAAACGGTGTCTACCGACTTCGATATCTCCGATGCGCTCTACTTTGACCCGATTACGACGGAGGATGTGCTGAATGTGTTGGAATATGAAAGCGGTACGGGCGCCTCGCTTGAGCAAGATCCTCAAGCCACCATCCCTGTTCTTGTCCAGTTTGGTGGGCAGACCGCTATCAACTTGGTGAAGTCGCTGCAAGCGTTTGGCGTGCGCATCTTGGGCACACCGCCTGAGTCGATAGACATCGCGGAGGATCGTCGGCGCTTTGATGCGCTGCTGGAGGAGCTGGGCATTCCGCGTCCGCCAGGGCGGGCGGTGCTGACGCTGGAGGAGGCGTTAGCGACGGCGCATCAGGTGGGCTATCCCGTGTTGGTGCGTCCGTCGTATGTGCTGGGCGGGCGCGCGATGGAGATTGTGCGCACCGACGAGGAGCTCCGCACCTACTGGCGTGAGGCAGTGCTGGCGTTCCCCGACGCGCCCGTGCTGGTAGACAAGTACATCGAGGGCAAAGAGGCAGAAGTTGACCTGATTGGTGACGGCGAGCACTTTATCATCCCCGCGATTATGGAGCACATTGAGCGGGCGGGCATCCACTCAGGCGATAGTATGACCGTCGTGCCGCCACAGACGCTGAGCGAGCGCGAGCAGGCGCAAATCCGAGACTACGCTCTGCGGTTGGCGAAGGCGTTGCGCGTGTGTGGCTTGGTGAACATGCAGTTTGTGGTGCAGGACGGCAAGGTGTATGTGATTGAGGTCAACCCGCGTGCCAGCCGCACCGTGCCGTACCTGTCCAAGATTACGAATGTGCCGATGGTGCGATGGGCGGTCGCAGCGCAGGTGGGGGTTGACCTTGCTTCCCTTTCTTCTCACCCTCACCCCCCTATCCCCCCTCTCCCAGAAGGAGAGGGGGGTACTCCACGCCCCTCTCCCGCTGGGAGAGGGGATGGGGGTGAGGGTAGAATTGCCGTCAAAGCCCCTGTGTTTTCCAGCCTCAAGCTGCGGCAGGTGGAGGTGGCGTTGGGTCCTGAGATGCGCTCCACGGGCGAGGTGATGGGGATCGACCGTACCTATGAGGCAGCGCTATACAAGGCGATGGTAGCAGCAGGCATCCGCATCCCGCGCAGTGGGAATGTGCTACTGACACTCGCCGACAAAGACAAGGCAGAAGGGGTGGCGCTGGCGCAGGCGTTCCACGCGAAGGGCTTTGCGCTGTTGGCGACAGAGGGCACAGCACGGGCGTTGCGCGAGGCAGGCTTGCCCGTGCAACCCGTGCCCAAGATTGGTCAAGGCAAACCCGACCTTCTGGATTACATTCGCAGCAAGCACGTGCAATTGCTCATCAACACGCCCAGCCCCGACCGTCGCGCCGAGCAGCAGGGCTTGCTGATACGCCGCACGGCGGTGGAGTTGGGGGTTCCCTGCCTAACTTCGCTGGACACGGCGTGGGCGCTGCTGCGTGCGCTGGAGGCGGAGCAGTTCGAGGTCGCGCCGATTGGGTAATCAGGCGCGCCAGAGGCTTGCAACGGGCAACGCCCATAACCGCTCGCCAAATGGAACCTGAGTTGTGCCTGCGTACAACACATATCCGCCTGCCCAGCGTTCACTTGCGGTCTCGGCAAGGGCGCGCAAATGGCGAAAATCATCGGAGCTGACTGTCGCAGCGGCTTTGACCTCAACGCCTATTATCTGCCCTTGCGCATTTTCCACGACGAAGTCCACCTCGCGTCCCTTACTTGTGCGGAAGTGGTACAGGCGATAGGTTGCCTCCGCATAGCTTATTTGCTT
>JANXCK010000092.1 GCA_025060055.1 Fimbriimonadales bacterium
CGATGGGTAGCTCACCAGAATCTTGAAAAAGAAGCGGTCGAGCTGCGCTTCGGGCAGGGGATAAGTGCCTTCCTGCTCAATCGGGTTCTGCGTCGCTAAGACCCAAAACGGCGGCTCGATAGGGTAGCGCTTGCCTGCAACGGTGACTGCCTGCTCCTGCATCGCTTCCAGCAGCGCGGATTGCGTTTTGGGCGTGGCGCGGTTAATCTCGTCTGCCAGCAGGATGTTGGTGAACACAGGTCCGGGGCGGAACGCGAAGGTGCGTGCGCCCGTTTCGCTCTCTACCAAGATGTTCGTGCCTGTGATGTCGGCGGGCATCAGGTCGGGCGTGAACTGAATTCGGGCGAACTCCAGATGGAGCGCTTGGGCAAGCGTGCGCACCAGCAGCGTCTTGCCCAATCCTGGCACGCCTTCCAGCAATGCGTGTCCGCCCGCGCACACTGCCACCAGCACATTTTCCACTACCTCGCTCTGCCCAACCACGACCCGCGCAATCTGTGTCTTGAGCGCGTGGTAGGTCTCACGGAACCATTCAGCTGCTTGTTTCCCGTTTTCCATGCGATACCCCCACAGAGGCATAAGCGTATTTCACCGAAAGCGAACGGTTTCCTGCGTTTTCGAACTCAAGCCGTGCCTAAACCCGCGTGCGGAAATAGTCAATTGTGCGCTGCAGCCCCTCTTCCAGCGCAGTTTTCGGCTCCCAGCCCAGAATCTGCTTTGCTCGCGTGATGTCGGGGCAACGCTGCTTGGGGTCGTCGGGCGTGAGGAACTCCGTGAACACAATCGGGCTGTGGCTGCCCGTGAGCCGCTTGATGAGCTGCGCGAACTCCAAAATCGTGCGCTCTTCGGGGTTGCCGAGGTTCACAGGCTCGTGGTAGTCGGTGTGCGCCAGTCGCCAGATGCCCTCGATGAGGTCTGCTATGTAGCCGAAGCTGCGCGTCTGGCTGCCGTCGCCGTACACGGTAATCGGCTCGCCCCTGAGGGCTTGGCAGACGAAGTTGGGCACGACGCGCCCGTCATCAAGGCGCATCCGCTCGCCGTAGGTGTTGAAAATGCGCACGATGCGCGTATCCGCGCCCTTGTAGCGGTGGTATGCCATCACCAGCGATTCGGCGTAGCGCTTCGCCTCGTCGTACACGCCCCGAATGCCAATCGGGTTTACATTCCCCCAATAGGTCTCTGGCTGGGGATGCACCAGCGGGTCGCCGTATACCTCAGAGGTGGAGCTGAACAAGAACTTCGCTCCTTTGCGCAGCGCCAACTCCAGCGCGTTCTCCGTGCCGTGGGAACCGACGCGCAGCGTTTCCAAAGGGTGTTTCACAAAGTCCACAGGGCTGGCTGTCGAGGCGAGGTGAAACACATAGTCCACTTGCCCTTCTATGTCGAATGGTTCGCATACATCGTGTTGGATAAACTGGAAATCGTCGCGCCCGTGCTGGTGCTGGAGGTTCTCTAGCCTGCCCGTGATGAGGTTGTCCACCACGACCACTCCCCAGCCTTCGCTAAGGAGCCGATCGACCAAGTGCGAGCCGATGAAGCCCGCACCGCCTGTAACGACCGCTCTGGGCATACGCAGGTGCTTGCTCTCGACAACAAGTGTACCTAATGCAGTATTCGGGCGCGATTGTTTACAGGCTGTGGTGAATACCAGCCAAGCTGCAGGTCGCGGCTAACTGCATCACGAGAGGAACTGCACGGTGGCGCGGGGGACGATGCCTGCTGCTGCGCCGCGCGCGAGGAACTCCCGAATCGCCTGCCTGCCCCGCTCGCCCATATCCAGCGTGAGCGCGTTCACATACATCGCCACGAACTGCGTGGCGGTATCGGGGTCAATCCCACGCCCGAACTGCAAGGCATAGCGCATCGCTTGCTCGCGGTTCTCTAATCCGAGCCGAATGCTTTCGCGGAAGGCGCGGGCGATTTCGCGCTGCACTGCTTCGGGGAGGTCGGCGCGCACAGCGTTGACGCCCAACGGCAGGGGCAACCCGCCCGTCTGCTCCGCCCACCACGCGCCTAAATCCAGCAGCAGGTGTAGCCCCGCCTGCTGGTGTGTGAGCTGCCCTTCGTGAATCAGCAATCCGATGGGAACCTCGCCGCGCTGCACAGCGGGCATAATCGCGTCGAAGGGCATCTCGATCGTGTGGACATCAGGCAGGAACAGGCGCAGCGCCAAATACGCGCTGGTCAGGTAGCCTGGTACAGCAATCGGGTACTCGTGTAAGCGTTCCAGCGGGATAGGCTCGCGTGCCACAAGGCGCGGTCCGTAGCCGTCGCCGAAGCTACCGCCCTGATTCAGCACGCGATAGCGGTCGGCGACATACGCGAGATTATGCACCGACATCGCCGTGAACTCCAGCTCGCCCCGACGTGCCCACTCGTTGAGCGTCTGAATGTCGCGCAGCACATGCTCGAACTGCAAAGGCGTGTCCACTCGACCTTCTGCCAGTGCCCAGAACATGAAGGCGTCGTCGGCGTCGGGACTGTGCCCCAGTCGGATAGTCATTGCGCACCCTCCGCCGCTTTCGCTACGGCTTGCTGCTTCGCCTCAGCAAAGCCCTGCGCGATGGTGGTGACAATCTCTTCGTCGTAGATGGGGAAAATCTGCACATCGGAGCTTTGGAGCCGCGCGAATCGGCTCGCGAGCCACCAGCTGCTGGCGACTTCCGCGCTGATAATCGGCGACGCCCACGGCTGATCGCCCACGACCAGCAGCAGGCGTTCGTCGCGCAGCTTCTCGCCTAAAGCGCGGAACTGCGCAACCTGTTCGCGGGCGTAGTGCCACAGACGCGCTCGTCCTTCGTCCGTCAGGCGCAAATGCACCACATAGTACTTCGGCTTCGCTCGCAGCGTCTCCGCTGCGCGCTCCTCAACCCACACTTTCTCGATGTGTTGCTCGGTTATCACTACGGGCAGCGTGCGGCGCACCTGCTCGATGGGCACGCGCCGGAAGTTCTCTTGCGTCTCCTCGTTCTCGTTCAACTGGGGTTCGGGCGGCGCGAAGTCCACTTCGCGCAACTGCTCCACCACTTTGGGCACTTCGTGCGTGATGAGAATGCGCCAGCGGCGCTCTTCCATCGCGCGCGCGGGGAATCCGAAAATGGTGAACTGCGAGGGCGCAACTTTGCTCAGCTGCATCCGACTGGCTTGGTAGTACCCGACACCAATGTTGCCCAGATACAACGCGAGCAACACCCCCAGCGCAATAAGTGCAATCCGCGTGGTGGAACGCTGGTTGATGCGCATAGCACTTCAAAGTATACCTTGCTGCGTAGGGTATCCTTGCCTGCGGACGGTGTCGAAATCGGCTTGGCGCAAGCGCGTCGAGGGCTACTTGGGGCGTTGGGCGCTGCGCATCGCGCAGCGACTGTTCGATGTGTTGCCGCTGCGCGGGGCGCAGAAACTGGGCGCAGGGCTGGGACTGCTGGCATACGCGCTCTCGACGCGCTATCGGCGCGTGACACTTCAGAACTTGCACCGCGCGTTCCCCGACTGGACGCCCGCGCAGGTGCGTGCTGTTGCGCGGCGCGTGTTCCGCCACTTCGGTGTGAGCCTCGCCGAGTTTTTCAAAGCGCCCACGCTGAGCCGCGAGCAGATGGAGCAGCTGCTGTGTGTGGTTGGACTGGAGCATTTGGACGCTGCTTTTAGCGAGGGTAAGGGCGTGCTGCTTATCACGGGGCACTTCGGTAACTGGGAGCTGATGGCGCGGTATTTGTGTCTGCGGGGCTATCCGATTGCCGTGATTGCCCGCGACGCCGACGATCGGGGCGCGACGGAGCTTATCACGGCG
>JANXCK010000109.1 GCA_025060055.1 Fimbriimonadales bacterium
GCCTCCCAGATGTGCCACGGCTTGTCCATATCCACCAGAAAGCCCACAGGCTCCACGATGGGGATGTCGTGTCCTTGCTCCAGCAGAGTTTGCAGCGTCTGTGCCAGTTCCGCTTCCAGCGGGGGCATGCCGCCCACAGGCACGCTGGTCATCAGCCCCGGATGGGCGTTCAGCGCGTCGCGAATGTGGGGCTGAAACGCGAACAGCCCGCCGAGTCGGTAGTTGGTGTCCGTGCTGTGCCCCTCGACGCGCAGCAGGCGTCCGTCGCGCACATAGGCTCCAATCCAGTCGCGCGGGTCGTGTTCAGGCAGATAGGCTTGCGCCACGACCGTCGCCAGCGCGTCCGTCTCTTTGTGGCGTGCTATCAGGTTCTGAATCGTCTCGGCAGGCGTGGCGATGTCCCCATACGCCACAAGGAACGGCTCCTCGCCAATCAGCGGCAGTGCGCTCAGCACGGCGTTCGCTGTGCCCGTCGGCGGATTCTGACGGATGAAGGCAATCGGCAGGTTCAGCCCTTGCAACGCAGCCCGCACCGACGCCTCGAACGCCCCCACGACCACAATCAGCCGCTCGACGCCTGCCTGTTGCAGCGACTCTGCCAGCCGCCGCACATTCGGACGATTCATCACGGGCGTGGCGGCTTTATGGCGCACCTCGTTGTAGGGCCAGAAGCGTGCGCCTTGCCCTGCGCAGAGGATAACAGCGGTTTTCATCGGGGCGAGAATTTCGAGCAAACCGACGCAATTCCTCTATGGCTGCACTGGGTTTGCCTGCATCCGAATCGTGGCACGGGCAGTCATGCCCGTGCTTCTCGTCGGCGCGGACGCCGACGCGACGCTCGCTTGGACACGACTGTCCAAGCCACTGTGTGGCACGGGCAGTCATGCCCGTGCTTCTCGTCGGCGCGGACGCCGACGCTACACCTGCTTAGGCGAGCAAGAGGCTACTCCTGATGCGCTCGCACTCGCTCGATAACACCATCGCGACAGAGGAACGCCTCGAACTTTTCGGGTTGGGTCGCTGCCAGCCCGAATGTGCCGTCGGCGCGAATCGCAATCACGGCGCACTGGTGCGCAGCGACATCGGGCAGGCGGCGCAGCATGAACTCGATGCTCTGCTGGCACGCTCGCTGTGCCGAGTAGCCGTTGCGCATCGCTTCCACCACGCGGCTGGCTAACGCGAATCGCCAAATTTCCTCGCCGACGCCTGTGCAGACCGCCGCACCTGCCTCGTTGTCAGCGTACAGCCCCGCGCCGACAATCGGCGAGTCGCCCACCCTGCCGGGGAGCTTCCACGCCAGCCCGCTGGTTGTGCAGGCAGCCACCAGATGCCCTGCGTTCCAGCCCAGCACACCGACGGTGTCGTGTGATTCGGCAGGCGGGCTGCCGCGCTCTGGCGAGACCTCTTTGGGGGCGGTCTGCTGTTGACGCCACTCGTGCCAGCGGCGCAGAGATTCGGGAGTGAGCAGTTGCTGGGGTTCGTAGCCCGCGCACAAGGCGAATCGGGCAGCGCCATCGCCGACCAGCATCAGGTGGGGCGTGCGCTCCATCACGGCGCGTGCAAGGTAGATTGCAGGCAAGAACCCGCGCACCGCGCCCACCGCGCCCGCACGCAGGCGTCCGCCTTCCATTACAGCAGCGTCCAGCTCGACTTCGCCGTCACGGTTGGGCAACCCACCGTAGCCCACCGACAGCACCTGCGGGTCACGCTCTACCGCCGCCGCCCCCTCCACGACTGCCTCCAACAGGCGCAGCGCTGAATCGCGCTCTGGCGACTCTTGCCAGCGTCGCTGCGCCGCCTCCACCGCGATTTGCCCGAACCACCAGGTAGCGGCAAAAAGCGTCTGCATACTTGCAGGGGTTCGCGTTGCGCGGAGGAGTTCCTACAGTTGCACACTCATAAACATATCAATCGGTGTTTCAAGCGCAACAGTACCCTCACCCCCAGCCCCTCTCCCGCCACGCGGGAGAGGGGAGCCGTCAGGAGGTAGGGGCGAGGTCGCCTCGCCCCTACGCCTCCCCCTCTCCCACGCAGTGGGAGAGGGGGCAAGGGGGTGAGGGCTAATGTAGCGTTTGAAACCCCGACTGGTAACATTCTCTCGGCGTAGGCTATAACCGAGCGAAGTGATGCAAAAATCACCACGCCCCGCCAAAATTAAGGGCGTGAGCCAAAGCGAGGTGTTGGAACTGGCACGGCAGGCGATGCTGGTGGGGCTTCAGGTGGCTGCGCCTATCCTTATTGCTGCGCTAATTGTCGGACTGCTGGTGAGCGTGTTTCAAGCCGTCACACAAATTCAGGAGATGACCCTGCAGTTCGTTCCCAAAATCGTTGCCGTTGCGCTGGTTGCCCTGTTTGCGGGCGGCTGGATGCTGACGCAAATGGTGGAATTCACAGCGAGGGTTCTCTCGAATCTGCCCCCACGATGAGCTTCGATACCGAATGGTTCTGGGCGTTTTTGTTGGTGTTCGTGCGGGCGTCGGGATTGGCGCTGGTCGCGCCTGTGTTTGGCAGTCGGCTGGTTCCCGTGCCGATTCGAGTCGGTCTGGCTGCCGTGATGGCGCTGGCGTTAGCGCCCCTCATTCAGCCTCACACGGGCGCGCCGCCGACCGAATGGGTTCCCCTCATAGCGCGTTTAGTGGGCGAAGCGTTCATCGGCTTGGTGTTAGGCTACGGAGTGAACCTCATCATCGGCGCGGCGGTGATGGCAGGCGAAGTGCTGGATATGATGATGGGTTTCAACCTGATGCAGGCGTTGAATCCCCTCGCTTCGTTCCCCACCACACTGCTGGCGCAGTTCCACTATCTGCTGGCGATGACGCTGTTTGCGCTGGTGAACGGGCATCACTGGCTGCTGATAGCGTTGGCACGGAGTTTCGAGCAAGGTTCTGGGCTGGGCGACCTCAGCGCGTGGTCGGACGCCAGCCTCCAAATGGCAGTTCAGTTGGGTGGCGAGGTGATGATGCTCTGCGTGCAAATCGCCGCGCCTGCAGGGGGCGTGCTGCTGGTGGTCGACGCCGCGATGGGCGCTGTTGCACGCGCCGTGCCGCAAATCCCCGTGTGGCTGATTGGAATGCCCGCGAAGATAGCGGTGGGCATCGTCGCGCTGGGCGCGAGTTTACCAGGGCTGGTTGGCATCAGCGCCCAGATGACCGAGCGGAGCATCCGCTACCTGGAAAACTTGCTGCGCCTGCTGGGGAGCTGAACCACAAGGTACAATCACCGCGTGGTCTCGCTGACCTGGCGCGCGATGGGCACAGAGTTCACACTGCACCTCCCCGCTACCGACACACCAGCGGTGGAGCCGATTGCCAGCGCACTGCGCGAGGAGACCCACCGCCTCGAACGCCAGCTAAGTCTGTATCTGCCCGACAGCGAGATATGCTATCTGAACATGCACGCACATCAGCAGCCCGTGCGCGTGGAACCAGAACTGTTCCAGCTGCTGCAACGCTGCAAATCGCTTTACGCGCTCACCGAAGGCGCGTTCGACCCGACAGTGACACCTCTGCTGCGCTTGTGGGGCTTCATAGACGGACAGTTTCGCGTTCCTGCTCCTGAGGCAATCGCGCATGCGCTGGAGCGCGTGGGAATGGACTTGGTGCTGCTGGAGCCAGAGGGGCGCTGGGTTTACTATGCACTGTCGGGTGTGGAGCTGAGCTTCGGTGCGATCGGCAAGGGCTGGGCAGTGGCGCACGCAGTGCGGATTTTGCGCGAGTTGGAGGTCAGCGCCGCGCTGCTGGATGCGGGGGGCAGCACGCTGTACGCCTTAGGCGCGCCGCCCGACGCCGATGGCTGGCGTATCCGTCTGCCCGACGGCGGCGAGACGATCTTGCGCGATGTAGCGCTCAGCGTCGCAGGCGATACAGAGCAACATTTTGAGGTACACGGAGTGCGCTACGGGCATATCCTCGACCCGCGCACAGGCTATCCTGCGCCGCCGCGTCCGCCCGTGTGGGTCGTCGGCGACGACCCGACGCTGTGCGACGCGCTCAGCACCGCGCTCTATGTGGAACCCGCGCTCTCCAGAATCGCCCGCACCCGCTGTAAATCGGTCTCCGTGTCGACTGCAATCGAGGGCTGCTCGAAGTAAACCATCCGAATCTTGTAGCCGTGTTCCAGCACGCGCAGTTGCTCCAACATTTCAGTGCGCTCTAAGGGGGTCTGTTCCCATGTGGCGTACTGGAGCAGCAACTCGCGGCGGAACACATATAGCCCGATATGTCGCAGCACGGGGACTTCGGTGATTTCGCGGGGGTACGGGATGCGCGAGCGGGAGAAATACAGCGCATCGCCGTTGCAGTCGATGACGACTTTTACCACGCTGGGCGCTTCGTAGTCTTCAGGTTGCGCGTGGCAGTAGAGGCTGCTCATCATCACGCGGGGGTCGTCGAGCAGGGGTTGCACGGCGCGGTCAATGGCGTCAGGGTTGAGCAGCGGTTCATCACCCTGAATGTTCACATAAATCGCGCCGTCGGTGCGCCGCGCCACCTCCGCCATGCGGTCAGTGCCTGAGCGGTGCGCATGGCTGGTGAGCATCGTGCGCGCCCCAAACGACTCGGCTACCTCCACGATTTCGGGGTCGGGCGTGGCGATGTATAGTTCGTTCAGCGTGCGCGCCTGACTTGCCCGTTCCCACACCCACTGAATCATCGGCTTGCCCGCAATCTCCAGCAGTGGTTTGTTCGGCAGGCGCACAGCGGCTAATCGCGCGGGGATAACGCCAATCACTTTCATGCTTTCACCTGCCACAGGATCAGCCCCGACAGCACCTTCGGGTAGAAGTAGGTGGACTTGTGGGGCATTTTGCTGCCTGCGCTGGCGATTTGCTGTAGGGCGCGGAGCGGAGGCGGGTTCAGCAGGAACGCAGCGGAGGCTGTTCCCGTTTGCACCGCGCGGAGCGCCTCCTCTGCCGAGCGCGTGTAGGTCTTCGACGGCTCCCGATAGCCCAGCGCGGGCAGCACGCGCTCGTGCAGAACCCATGAATCGAGGCGCAGGAGAGCGTCGGGCACGCCCTCGACGGGCGGGTGGGCTTTGGGTCGGATTAGCCACGCGCCCTCGCGCCACACAAACCCGATTGCCGTGCCGTCCGATTGCGCCATCTGCGTCACGATTGTATCGTGCGCGACGGGGATTAGCTCGAACTCGTTCTGCAGGCGTGTCTGCCACTCCGCAGGCGTGCCAGGCGGCAGCTCCGCCAGCACGCGATGCGTGGGCAAAATCACCAGCCCCGGATCGTCCAGTGGAACCAGCAGAACGGGCAGGAAGCGTTCTGGTGCGCCCTCCGTGCCGTAGGCTTGCCCAAAGCGCAACGCCGTCTCGTAGCGATGATGCCCATCGGCAATCCACACCCGCGCCCTCTCGAAGGCACGCTCAAACCGCGCGATTTCAATCGGGTTCGTCATCCGCTCCAGCTTGTGATAGTCGCCTTCAGGCAGCTCCTCACCCTCCAGTTGCGCAATCGGCTCCCACATCACCTCGGCAATCGCCTCTTGGAAAGCGGGTGTGTCCTCGAACAAGCCGAAAATCGTCTCCAAGTGGGTGCGCGTCGCCTGCAGCAGGCGGAATCGGTCTTCTTTGATGCCAGGAAAGGTCTGCTCGTGAGGTAGCACGACGCCGTTTTCATACGGTTCGGTATGCAGCAGCACGAAATAGCCTGTGCGGGTGCGCTGCTTATTTGTGAGCGGGTCGTGAAAACGCTGTGTATAGCGATAGACAGCGGGTGTTGGGTCTTCGCGCAACACGCCGTCCGCCAGCCAGTGTTGCAGCAGACGCGCAGCGTGCGCATAGCGGTCGTCGCCGCCTTGGGGTAGCGTCAGATGCACGATGTTATACGGATTGCGCTGCGCCAGCTCCTGACGCAACGGCTCATCGATCACATCATACGGTGGCGCAACCACCTCAGGGATAAGCCGTGCAAATCGAGTCGCTCGAAACGCTCTGACGATTGCCATCGTTCTCTGCTCCTTCGCGGTAGCGGGGTCAGCTCAGGCTAACCTCTGCGCAGGCGTAAGATTTTACCTGATTTTTCTGGGTATAATCGCAGGGCGTGCCATGAAACGAGGATGCCGCTACGCGCCGTACCTGATTGTGCTGCTGGCTGCGCTGGGCTTTCTGGGGTGGATCGACTTGGAGCATCGCCGCGTCGAAGAGATGGTGCGCGAGTCGCTCTCCTTTTCTGAACCTGATTGGGCGGAGCATCTCCCGACGATTCGCAAGCAAGTGCAGGCGCAGCAGACGGACACCGCCAAACTCTTGACCTTAGCAGACCAGCTCACCGTGCCCTATCGCCAGATAGACGCCCCGTTGCGGTTCAAGGTGGTTCAGACGGACAGCGGACAGCTGGTGCTGCGTCTGAACGCTGCGGCGGCGCTGCCCCGCTGGTACACAGCGCGGGCGGCGCGCATTGCATACAACGAGGCGCGCCGAGCGCTGGGGCGCGAAACGCCCGTGCACATCTACGAAACCTACATCGTGGGGCAGTCGCGCCTGATGGGCGTCTGTCGTGAGCGCGACGGCAGGGTGGAGGTCGCCCTGTGGTAGCGAGACCACTGCGAATTGCCTTCTTCGACTTGGAGGAGTGGCAGCCTGACTATCTCCAAGCGGGCTTAGCACGCTTGGGAATCGCCGAGCAGGTACAACCGCGCTTTTTCCACGAGCCGCTCAGCCCAGAGAACAGCGCACAGTATGCCGATTGCGAGGCACTGGTGGTATTCATCTGGACGAAGCTCAGTCGCGCAGTGTTGGAGTCGCTGCCCCACCTGCGCCTTGTGCTGACGATGTCCACAGGGTATGACCACATCGACCTTGCGGTATGTCGCGAGCGGGGGATGACCGTATGCAACGTGCCCCACTATGGTGAGAACACCGTTGCCGAGCATACCTTCGCGCTGATTCTTTCGCTCTCGCGCAAGCTGCACGCTGCCTACTTTCAAGGGTTGCGAGGTGAGTACCACATCCGCGCGTTGCGCGGGTTCGACCTTTACGGCAAAACGCTGGGCGTGGTCGGCGCGGGCAACATCGGTCTGCATGTGATTCGCATCGCGCGTGGGTTCGGAATGCGCGTGCTGGCGCACGATAAACGCCCCCACCCCTTGCTTGCCGAAGTGCTGGGATTCACCTACACCGACTTGGACACCCTGCTAAAGGAATCGGACATCGTGTCGTTGCATGTGCCTGCGCTCCCTGAGACCTATCATCTCATCAACCGCGAGGCTTTATGTAAGATGAAGCGCGGCGCCCTGCTGATTAACACGGCGCGGGGCAGCGTGGTCGACACTGAGGCACTGCTCTGGGCGTTGGAGGAGGGCATTCTGGGCGGCGCAGGGCTGGATGTAATCGAAGGCGAAGAGTTTATCAAAGAGGAGAGTGCCCTGCTCAAGATGCCCGTTGCCGAGCAGACTCTCAAGCAGATTGTGCAGGCGCATCTGCTGCTCAAGCGCGATGATGTGGTGTTCACTCCGCATATTGCGTTCAACAGTCAAGAAGCAGTGCAGCGTATTTTGGACACCACGCTGGAGAACCTCAAGGCGTTTCTGGAGGGGCATCCGCAGAATGTGGTGAGCTAATACCAATCGGGGTTTCAAGTGTCGTTATGCCCTCACCCCCAGCCCCTCTCCCGCGACGCGGGCGAGGGGAGCCAAGTCCCCCCTCTCCCACTGCGTGGGAGAGGGGGCAGGGGGTGAGGGCAAATGAAGCATTTAAGACCCCGATCGGTATAATCACTCCACCTTGGGCAACTCGCTCCGATTAGCAGGACCAATCCGGCTCGGGGGCCAGAACACGAACAGTGCCTTGCCCACCACGCGCTCGGCGTCCAGCAGTCCCCAGTGATGTCCGTCGCTGCTGTTGTTGCGGTTGTCGCCCAGCATCAGGTACTTGCCTGGCGGAATCGGCTGTGAGGGGGTGCGTAGCACCATCTGCCGTTCCCGTTCGTCGAACACGGGCTTGCGCATGGTGTTCTCGCCGCCCTTCCAGATGTCGCCAAAGTCGCTATATTCGTACACCCAGCCGTTGATAATCTTCATAGAGTATTGCGGGATACCGTTGAGATACGGTTCTTTGAGCAGTTTGCCGTTCAGATACAGCCCCTCGCCCGCCTTGACCTCGATCACATCGCCAGGCAGCCCAATTAGCCGTTTCACAAAGTCGGTTTTGCCAGGCGTCTGCCACGGGTTGAGTGCCCAATCGGGCGCACGGAACACCACAATATCGAACCGCTGCGGCTCGCTGAAGCGATAGCTGAACTTGCCGACCATCACTACATCGCCCACGCGCAGGGTGGGCAGCATCGACTCCGACGGGATATAGAACGGCTGCACGAGGTAGGGGCGGATGAGCAGGTAGACCAAGATGCCTGCGTAGACAATAGCATCGAGCAAGTTGCTGAGGAAGCGTGCGGGACGGCTCCGCAACGGAAAGATTACCAGCCGAACGACGGTGCATGCTGCCATCGTCCACACGATGGTGGCGACGGGCAGCCGCGCCAGCGTCTCGATCCAGTTCAGCGGACCCGTGGGGGGCGTGAACGGCTCCATCAGCGGTTCATGTCCTCTTTCAGGCGGGCAGCTTTGCCTGCCAATTTGCGCAGGTAGTAGAGCTTGGCACGGCGCACCTTCCCCTTGCGCACTACTTCGATCTGCGCGACCATCGGTGAATGCACTGGAAAGGTGCGCTCGACGCCCACGCCATACGACACCTTGCGCACGGTAATCGTGTCAGCGATTCCGCGATTCTTGCGAGCAATCACGACGCCCTCAAAAATCTGAATCCGCTCCTTCCCGCCTTCCACCACGCGCACATGCACGCGCACCGTGTCGCCAGGGCGAAAGTCGGGCAAATCCTTCTTCAGATACGGCTCTTCGACCTCTTGCAGCACTGTGTGGTTCATCGTTGCACCTCGCTTCTTAAGTTTGGTACAGGCGCGTCCGAACGCGCGGAAATGAAGTATACCCAAGAGTGTTCAAGTGGTCTGCAGCGCGTCCAGAATCCACTCGTATGCCTCGCGCAGGGGTTGCCCTTCACCGAGCGCGTGGCGGATTTCGCGGAACGCTTGGAGTTGCGCTTGGCGTGTCGGCTCGTCGCGCAACAAGGGCATCAAGGCGTGGGTCAGCTGCTCAGGCGACGCCGCCTCTTGAATAAACTCGGGGCACACATTCCGCTGCAAGATGAGATTGGGCAAGCCAATCCAGCGCAGGTTCAGCCTACGACGGCGCAGCCGATACTCTAAGTTCATCAGCCAGTCGCCCCGATACACAATCAACATCGGCGTATTGAGCAAGGCAGCTTCCAGCGTGGCAGTGCCAGAGCAGACCAGCGCGGCGTCGGCATGCGCCAGCAGGTTCCACACGGAGCGCGTCTCGGTGGGCGCCCACTGGCGCGAGCCGTCCGCCCAAAGCGCGTGAACCCTGTCGGGGTCAAGGTGCGGCGCGACTGAGATGGCGAACTGCACCTCAGGCATCAGGCTATAGAACTGGCTGGCGACGCGGGCGTATAAGGGCGTCAACGCGCGCACCTCGTGTCGACGACTGCCCGGCAGCAGCGCGACAATCGGGCGGTACGGGTCTAAGCCAAGTCGGTCGCAGAAGGCTTTCTTCGTTTCGGAAGGACGCGCCAAGCGCAAAAGCGGGTGAGGCGTCCAATGAGCCGTCGCGCCCATCGATTGCAACAGTTCTGCCGACCAGGCGAACGGCGTGAGAATAAAGTCCGTGCAGCGGGGCAAGTCCGCGCCTTGACGGTCGCGCCGCCAACTACCCGGCGGCATGTAGTACGCCACGCGTATCCCGCGCGCCTTTGCCCAACGGCACAGTGGCACATTAAACGCGCCGAAATCGATCGGCACAAGCAAATCGGGCGTGGTGCGCCGCAGGAACCGCTTCACACGCTGGAAAGCAATCAGCACTTTCGGCGCGACTTTGAGGGATTCGGCAATTCCGATTGCGCCCCACGCGCGGCTGTCGGCGATGCACTGCACGCCTGCGGCTGCCATACGCGCGCCACCCACGCCATACAGAGCGAGGTCGGGTAGGCGGGCTTGGAGTGCCTGCGCCAAGTCCGCGCCGTACAGGTCGCCCGACGCTTCACCCGCCAAAATCACCACCGAGCGACTCATTTGCGCGCGGGTTGATCCAGAGCGCGCCCGTTGCGTCCGTGCCGAATCTGTTCCATGAACTCCAGTAGGTATGTCAGCTCCGCTGTCATTTCGACCTCCGCTCGGATTTTCTCGATGGCTTGGCTTAGGTTCAGCTCCGAGAAGAACATCCATCGGCAGGCGCGGCGTAGGGCGTTGCGCGAGGGTTCGGGCACGCCTGCGCGGCGCAGCCCCACAAGATTGACGCCACGCACCTCGGCAGGGCTGCCCTCCACAATCATAAATGGGGGCACATCGCGCACAATGCGCGACATTCCGCCCACCATCGCCAGTTTGCCGATGCGCGTGAACTGATGAATGCCAGTCATCCCGCCCAAGTTCGCGCCGTCGCCAATCTCACAGTGCCCGCTCACGCCCACCGAATTCGCCATCACAACCCCGTTGCCCACCCTGCAGTTGTGCCCGATGTGGACATATGCCATCAGGAAGTTGTTGTCGCCAATCACGGTCGCCTGCTCTTCGCCACTGGCGCGATGGATGGTCACATACTCGCGTATCCAGTTATTGTCGCCGATTTTGAGGTAGCTTCGCTCGTGCTTGAACTTGCGGTCTTGGGGGGGTGCGCCCAACACTGCGCCGTGATAGATGAGGTTGTTGCGTCCGATGTGGGTGTTCTCTTCGACGATTACATGCGCACCGAGCGTCGTGCCTGCACCGATGCGCACATGCGCCCCCACGATGCAGTAAGGACCAATCTCCACATCGTCGTCCAGCTCGGCGGTGGAATGCACCACAGCGGTCGGGTGAATGATAGCCATCGTGTTGTGCCTCAAGTGTTGTTTTGGTGCGTCTGCAGCACGGTTTCGATAGGCGGGCTGGCGAAGCGTTGGGGTTCGGGCAGCGCGAAGGTAATCTCGGCTTCAGCCACCAGTTCGCCATCCACACGGGCGACGGCTTTCACGCGCCCAATCTCGCGCCGCATCCAGAGCATCTCGACTTCGATAATCAAAGCATCACCTGGCACGACGGGGCGGCGGAACCGCGCGTTATCGATTCCGCCCAGCAGCGCAGCGCGCTGACGCATCTCAGGCTGAAGCAGCACCATCACCGCGCCCACTTGCGCCATCGCCTCCAGAATCAGCACGCCTGGCATAATCGCCTTCGCGGGAAAGTGCCCTTGAAAGAAGCCCTCGTTGATGGTGACATTTTTCAGCCCGACGACGCGCTTGCCCGGCTCCAGCGCCAGAATCCGATCTACCAGCAAAAACGGATATCGATGCGGGATGAGCTGTCGTATCTGCTCCGCATCTAAACAGATTTCCGCCATTCCGACTCCTCCGTGAAGTACCACTGCGCCACGCGTCTTGCCAGCTGCACATTCAGCGTGTGCCCTGGCTTAACAGCAACCAGGCTAAACTCACCCAAGTAAACGCCGCTCAGGTACAGGTCACCCAGCACATCGAGCAGTTTATGGCGCAGCGGCTCGTCTTCGAAACGCGCAGGATTATGATACCCCGTCTCCTCGATAAGCAGGGCGTTGTCCAGTGCGCCGCCGCGCGCCAGCCCTTGCTGGCGCAACGCCTCGACCTCGCGGAGAAAACCGAAGGTACGCGCGGGCGCAATCTGAGCAAT
>JANXCK010000134.1 GCA_025060055.1 Fimbriimonadales bacterium
CTCCACTAAGTGGCGGCGTCGGGCAGGGTCTAAGTCCGAGAACACATCGTCCAGCAGCACAATCGGCGGTTCGTGGCGAATTGACTCGACCAGCGCGACTTCCGAGAGGCGCAGGCTGAGCGCGCAGGTGCGCTGCTGCCCCTGCGAGGCATAGGTGCGCGCCTCATAGCCCTGCACAAGCACTTGGAAGTCGTCCCGATGGGGTCCGAAAAGCGTTGTGCCGCGTCGCAGCTCCTCACGCGCCGACTGACGCAGCGCACTCTTCAGGGCGTCCGCCCACTCTTCCTCTTTGTCAGGCAAAGGCTCACGGATGGGCAAGCCCGGCAGGTAGTGTAGGCACATCGTCTCGGTCTCGTGGGTGAGGGCGCGGTGCGTGGTCTCTATCAGCGTGTTCAGCCGTTCCAGAAACTGGCGTCGCGCCTGAAACAGCCGCGCACCGTACTTGACAAGCTGCATGTCCCACTCAGGCAGGCTGTCCAGCGTCGCTGCGCCTTCCAAGTGGTCGCGCAATAGGTTGTTGCGCTGTTCTAAAGCGCGCCGGTAGTGCGCCAGTGAATACAGGTAGCGTTGGCTCAGCAGGCTGATTTCGCTGTCCAGAAAGCGGCGGCGGTCGGCAGGCTCGCCGCGCACGATAGTGAGGTCTTGCGCGGTGAAGCAGACGATGCTCAGCTTGCCCACGAGCGCGCTTTGGCGCGTGACGGTCTGCTCGTTCACGAGCAGGGCGCGTTTGCCCTGCAAAGGCAGGCGGATTTGCAGGTCATCGAGCAGTCCCTCAATTTCATAGCGGGCGTAGAGGCGCATCTCAGTCGCGCCCCACTGAATCAGGTCGGCTTCGCGCACGGGGCGCAGCGGGCGTAGCGCGCCGAGATAGTAAATCGCCTCCAGCAAGTTCGTTTTGCCCTGCGCGTTCGCCCCCAACAGAATGTTCACGCGCGGCGATGGCTCTATCTGGGCGCGCTCGTAGTTGCGAAAATGCCACAGGCGCAGGGCGTGCAGTCTCATCAGGCACGAAAAGTATACCCCGCCCCTGCTACTACCAATCGGGGGTTCAAGCGACACAGTCCGTCAGCGAGACGCTGACGCTACGCAGGCATATTCGTAGCGTCGGCGTCCTTGCCGACGAGCGTGGCTTGGACAGGCGTGTCCAAGCCGTAGCGTTGGCGTCCCCGCCGACGATGCACGGACAAAAGTGGCCGTGCCAGTGTCGCGTCGGGGGGCACGCCAACGCTACGAATGTAGCACGGGCTGGAAGCCCGTGCAGTGTCACACAGGCAATACTGCCAGTATGCGCCTACAACGCGACAGGCACGACAACCCGAACTGTATCCGTGCCCTCGCCGCGCTGCACAGGCACGGTGATATACTGTTCATAGAGATAACATAGCCCTTCTGACTCGTCACGACAGTGGTACACCAGCAGGTGCAGATTCAGCGTTGCGCGGTCGCCCGTGAGTTGGAGGGGCAGCGTCGTTTCAAGCGACGCAATCGGCAAGGTCAGTTCGGCTTTATCCTTGGCAGTGGCGCCCTCCGCCGTAAGGCGCAGCTGCGACCGCGCGTTCGGGTTCAGTTTGTGTCCCTGCGGCAAGCGCAGCTGCAGCGTAAGGGTGGGTGTGGGCGTGTTCACGGCGACGGTCTCCAGCATCTGACGGGGTGGCTCGGCGTACAGGGCAGGCGGTTTTGCTGCTTCCAAGCCGCGCAGCTTCAGCGTCTCCACTCGCTTCGTCTTGAGGTCCGCAACGCGAATCAGATGGTTGTTCGTGTCGGCGATATAGAGCTTGCCGTGCGCGTAGCTGATGCCACCTGGCTCGTCGAAGGTGGGAGCGTCGCCGTCGCGCGCGCCTGCGGCGCCCGTGCCCAGAAAGGTCTCAATTTTATGCGTGCGCGGGTCAACCCGCTTGATTTTGTTGTTGTAGGTATCCGCCACATACAGCATTCCATCCACATACACCACGCCGAGCGGGTGCTGCAGGCGTGCCATGCGTCCGAAGCCGTCGATATCGCCGAACTCGAACAGGTCGCCTCCCACCAGCGTCTCCAGAGTGCCGTTGGGGTCGATATCGGCAGCGCGGATGCAGCTCACCTCGCTATCGGCGAAGTAGAGCTTTTTGCCGTCTGTGGTGATGCCCGATGGCTGGGCAAGCGCACAACTGCGTAGGCTCCCGTCGAGGCACGCTTCGCGCCCTGTACCCGCGTGCGGCTCCGCCTGGAGCGTCTTCAGGTTCAATCGCCACAGCTGGTGCGAGCCTGCCATCGCGATATACAGAGTGTCGCCGACCAGCACCACATCCCACGGCGAGTTTAGCGCGGTTTCGCGTCCCTTGCCCGGGCGGGGCGGGTAGGCGCGGCTCTGCTCGCCCGTGCCCGCGAGGGTCTCCACCATGCGTGTGCGCAGGTTCGCTTTGCGAATGGCATGATTGTCCGTATCGGCGATGTAGAGCGCGTCGGTGTCGGGGTCATACGCCATGCCCTGCGGGTTGTTGAACCGTGCCTGATCGAACGCGCCGTCGGCAAACCCCGGCGCGCCCGAACCAATCACCATCTCCACACGATTGTCCTTCAGCGACACGACCAGCACGCGATGGTGGTTCGAGTCGGCGATGAACAGGCGGTTCGTGCGCTCGTCTGCCAGCACTTTGCCAGGGAAGCGCAACACTGTGCGCGCCTCACGCTCGCGCTCCATCCGTAGGTTCAACGCGCCGCGCGTGAGCGTGCCTTTCGCCTCCGCCGTTTTGATGGTCTCGGCAATCGCGCGATCGAAAATCTCGTAAACCCCCTCGCCCGCGTGATAGCCAACTATCTTGCCGCTGGGGGCGATGAGCACCAAAGTCGGCCACGCCCGCACCCCGTACTGTTGCCACATTATCATTTGATGGTCGTTCACGACGGGGTGTTCGATGTCGTAGCGCAGGATGGCTTGGCGGATGTTCTCGGTCTGCTGCTCTGTGAAAAACTTTGCAGAGTGGACGCCGATAACCACGAGCGCGTCGGCGTACTTGCGCTCCAGCTTCTTAAGGTCAGGCAAGATATGCATGCAGTTGATACAGCAGTAAGTCCAGAAATCGAGCAGCACGACCTTGCCGCGCAGTTCGCGCAGGCTCAGCGGGCGGTCGGTGTTGAGCCACTGCAGTCCTTCAGGGAAATCGGGCGCGTTGAGAGTGCCTTCCATTCGTTGACCCTCCGATGGGAGACGCGGGTGGCTGCGCCAAAAGAGCTGCCACAACGCGAGAATCGCGATACTGAGCAACACCAGTATCGCAACGCCGGTTTTCATAGTGCGCGTATTGTACCCCCTGCGCGCCGTACCGTTGCCTATTCTGTTGAGGGTTCATGCTGCGGGCGGGCGATACACCAGCAGCCGCAGTCCGTTTAGCACGACAATCAGCGTGCTGCCCTCGTGTCCAACAACGCCGAGCGGCAAGCGCAGGTTAGCGACAAAGGTCAGGATGACCAGCGCGACGATGACCCCCGTTGCGAACAGCAAGTTTTGCTTGAGTACCTGCATGGCGCGGCGGCTGAGCGCGACGGCATACGGCAGGTTGCTCAAATCGTTTCCTACGAGGGCGATATCGGCGGTTTCTAAGGCGACATCGGTGCCTGCGCCCATCGCAATCCCGACTTCGGCGGCGGCGAGCGCAGGCGCGTCGTTGACCCCATCGCCCACCATCGCAGTCGCGCCGAGCTCGCTGCTGAGCTGGTGCAGCACCTCCAGCTTCTCGTGGGGCAGCAGGTCTGCGTACACGCGATCCATGCCTGTTTGCTGCGCGACAGCGCGGGCAATCGGTTCGGCGTCGCCTGTGAGCATCGCAACGCACGGAATGCCCAGCGCATGCAGCTGCGCAACCGCCTGCGCGGCTTCAGGGCGCACCTTGTCCGCAGCAGCTGCGACCGCCAGAAACTGTCCATCTGCCCACACCACCATTGCCGTGTTGCCCGCGCTGCGCACGCGCTCCACGACCTCACGCACAGCATCAGGCACGCCGCAATCCTCGAATAGGCGCAGGTTGCCGATGCGCGCCTCGCTGCCGTCTTCCAGAACCGCCCGAATGCCTTTTCCCGGCACGGCTTCCACGCGCCGAGTCGGGCGCGGGCTGTAGCCCCGCGCGTGCGCCGCGCGTACCAGCGCCTGTGCCAGTGGATGCTCCGAGCGCGACTCCACATCGAGAATCACCTGCCACGCACGCCTCTCTCGCTCGGCGGCGGAGGTATCGTCGCTTTGCAGCACAATCAGGTCTGTGAACTCCAGCTTGCCTTCGGTCAGCGTGCCAGTCTTGTCGATAGCGAGGGCGCGCACGGTGGCTAAGCGTTCAATCGGCTCGCCTCCTTTGAACAGGATGCCTCGTCGCGCAGCGTTCGCAATTGCCGAGAGCAGCGTTGCGGGCGTGCTAATCACCAGCGCACATGGGGAGGCGACCACCAGCAGGGTCATCGCGCGGTAGAAAGCGTCGGCGAAGTTCCAGCCAAGCAGCGGCAACCCTGACGCGACCAGCGCTGCGCCGCCAATCACAGCCAAAGCATACCGCTGCTCGAACCGTTCCAGCCAGCGTTGCGTGCGTGCCTTCTGCTCCTGCGCTTGCTCCACCAGCTGCAAAATCCGATGCAGCAGCGTCTCCGTCGCAG
>JANXCK010000221.1 GCA_025060055.1 Fimbriimonadales bacterium
CAGTTTTCGAACGGCTGGAAACTGGGCGAGCCAGACATCGTGCTTGAAATGCCCGTAGAGTACGAAGTCGGTCCCACAGGCGATGACGAGTACCGCCACTTCGTGATTCCCACGAACTTTGATCGGGATGTCTTCGTGCGGGCGATTGACATTCAGCCGGGTAATCGCAACACGGTGCATCATGTGATTGTCTTTCTGGATACCTCTGGCAGGGCGCGCGAGTTGGACGCTGCCGACCCTAAACCCGGTTATGAGGCGTTCGGCTGGCCTGGGTTCGTGCCTGCGGGGATGATTGGCGGCTGGGCGCCGGGCTTTAGTCCCAGCGTGCTGCCTGAGGGCACGGGCTATCGCCTGCCGAAAGGCGCCGATGTTGTGCTGCAAATCCATTACTACCGCACAGGCAAGCCCGAAAAAGACCGCACACGCGTCGGCATCTACTTGGAGAAAAAACCCAATCCGCAGCCCGTCGGTATCGCGTGGATTATCAACCCGCTGTTCCGCATCCCTGCTGGTGCGGAGCGACACGAGGTGCGCGCGATGTGGGTTGCCCCGCGCGATGTGGAGGTGGTCGCGATTACCCCGCATATGCACCTGCTGGGACGCGAAATGAAAATCGTCGCGCAACTACCCGACGGCACTCAAAAGACCCTCATCTGGATTAACGACTGGGACTTCAAGTGGCAGGACACCTACCACTACAAGACGCCCGTGAAGTTGCCGCGCGGCACGCGCGTCACGGTCTATGCGTACTACGACAACTCCGAGAAGAACCCGAACAACCCCAACAAGCCGCCCAAGGATGTCACTTGGGGCGAGCGCACCAGCGACGAGATGTGCCTGGCATTCCTGCATGTGATTGGCGAGGAAGGCACGGGCTTTCGCGGTGGGGGCGGACGGCGCACAGGCGGCGGGTTCTTCAGGCGCAGCGCGAACCCCCAGTAGATAATCTCGACTTGCTACGCGAATCGCCAAGAAAAGGATGCCCCTAACTCCTACTGGGGTAGAATTGTGGTTATAACCGATGGCGTTAGAACGGACGGCTCCGCGTGGGACTGCGCCCCCGCTTGCAGCATATGGGGCAGTGTGGTTGTTGACACTGGCAAGCGTGCTGGTGGTGCAGCTGGCGCGGGTGATGGAGTTTTCGGCTCTGCCGTTTGTGGGGGTGCTAACTCTCGGCACGCTTTTCAGCGCGTGGGTCAGTCGGTTCCCACTCTCGGAAGGTGTGCGCCTGATGTGCGGTTTCGGCGACGGTGCGCTGGCACTGTTTTGCTTGATTGGGCAGCCATTGCTAAACAGCCTCTTCGGGATTGGTGCAGACGCCGCCGTTGAGACTTATTTGAGCCTCGCGTTCCTATGGTATCTGTGCTTGCGCAGCCCGCTGATGATCACGATGAGCGCGCTGGTGTTCCAAAGCGTGCCCGCGCTGGCGCTGTTCGGGCTGGTGGCGACCTATATGCTGGCAGCGCAGATTTTGTGGCTGTTTGTGCTAATGCTGCTGGCGATGCTGTTTTTGATGCTGGCAAGCCATCGGCTGGAGTGGGCGCGCACGCACGCAGTGCTGGAAACGGGCTACGCACTCCGCACAGTGATTGCAACGGGCGTGCTGACGGCACTGATGGCGTTTCTGGCAGCCCCTCTGCTGGCGCTGACAATCGGGCAGTTCGTCTCTTCAGTGGTCGTGGGAATGCCGTTCCGCGCCGCAATGCGTGCGCCCACTTCACAGGAGATGCCACCAGAGTTGCAGGTGGGCGTGGGCGCGGTCGCGCTCAGTAAGCAGGAGATCCTGCGCGTGCGCATCGAAGGTGTGGCGCAACCGCGCTACCTGCGTGCGGAGTCGTACAACCTTTACACCGGGCGTGGGTGGAACCGCGGGCGCGTCTACTATGAAGACCTGCTCAGCCTCGAGCAGGGCGTGTTCGTGCCTATGCGTGCGCCACAGCCGCCCTCAGAGTATCTTGTGACCGCAACCATTCGACTAAGCAGCGGCTGGCATCGCTACCTCTACGCGCCTGGCTTCCCCGTCCGCGTGGAGGCACCCCTGCGTGCGCTACAGTATGCGTACTACACTGACGCGCTGGTGAGTTATCGTCCGTTGGGTGCAGGCGAAACCTACACGGTGCAAGCGTACCTGCCTCCCGAAGAGCCTGCCGTGCTGCGCCAGGCGCCGCCGCTGCCCAGTCGCTTCGCGTTCACTATGCCCCCGCGCCCGCGCCGCGCCGGCGAACCGCAGCCCGACCCCGTTCGCGAACTGGTGTATCGCCTCACCTACAATCAACCCACTCAGTACGATAAAGTAATGGCACTGGTGCGCTACATCGAGCAGAACACGGCGTATAACCTGAATGTGGAGCCGTACCCGCCTGAGGTGGACGCCGTGGAATATTTCCTGTTTGAGGCGAAGCAGGGCTACTGTGTGGAGTTCGCGACTGCGCTGGCAGTGATGTGCCAGTATGCGGGCATCCCTGCGCGGGTGACCTCTGGCTTTATTCTCCAAGAGCGCGACCCCGAAACAGGCGAGTATATCGTGCGTGAGGAGCATCGCCACCTCTGGACGGAAGTGTTTTTCGGGCGGGAGATTGGCTGGGTGGCGTTCGATGCCACGCAGAACGCGCCTGTGATTGATGCGGGCACGAGCGCGGCGCAACAGGCAGATGAGGCGACACGGCAAGCGCGTCGGGAGTGGCTGCAGCGCACACTTGACCTACTGATTGGGGCGATGGCACTCACCATTCTGTACCTGCTAATAGCGCCCCGATTGGGGTGGGGTGAGCGAAGCGCGGTGAGCCGACCGCAACGCCTCTATCGACGGTTGGTGTTCGCTCTGCGCTTGCTGGGCGCGCCGCCGCCTGCCGTCGGACAGACGCCACGCGCCTACCTAAGCCAAGTTGCCGACGCGCTGCAGCGTCAGGGCAGCGCCGCCGCTCCCCTGCTGGACGCGCTCGCGCCCGCCTTGACGGAGTATCTGTACGCTACGCCCCACTCCAGCGCCGCGCTGGAAGCCCAAGTAGCGCAGCAGACGCGCCTTCTGCAGCGCCGCGCCTTGCAGGAACTCGGCGCACGACGGCTTATCTTAAGATTGCTCGAACTGGGACGGCAAAAGGTCTATGGCAGTTAGGAAATACGGTGAACTCAAGGCAAGCGATTGGCGCACGCCTGCAGCCGTTTACCTGTTGGAAGGAGAGGAGCCTGTGTGGCAGCGCGAGTTTCTTGCGCAGTTGCGCCGCGCGTTGCAGATTGCGCCCGGCAGCCTCGATGAGGCGACGCTGGACGCCCGTGAGACGCCTGTTGCCCTGTTGAGCAGCGTGGTGCAGACTGCGCCGATGGAAGCGGCGCGACGCCTC
The DNA here is from genome assembly GCA_025060055.1 of Fimbriimonadales bacterium. Classification (GTDB taxonomy): domain Bacteria; phylum Armatimonadota; class Fimbriimonadia; order Fimbriimonadales; family GBS-DC; genus GBS-DC. The sequence continues at coordinate 3,342 of JANXCK010000221.1, forward strand.
GTGCTGCTCCACGCTGTGAACCGCTACAGCGCACACGAACTGCAAGCCCTGACACGCTTGGTGGAGCGCGTGCCGCCTTTTACCTGCCTCGTGCTACTGCCTATCACCGCCGACGAAAGCGAGAGCGCAAAAGCCGCGTGGAACAACCTCGTCAAAGCCGTCGAAAAGCACGGCATGGTCATCCGACTCACGCCGCTGACGGGGGCGACGCTCACCCGCCGACTGGTCGAACACGCGCAGGCGTTCGGCAAACGGCTGCGCTCCGAAGACGCGGAGTACCTGCAGACGCTCGTGGACGGCGTCGCCGAGCGCGCCCTTGCCGAACTGGAGAAAGTTATGCTGTATGTGGAACCCCGCAACGAGATTAGCCGTCTCGATATCGACATGGCGGTCAGTCCCTCGCAGCAAGCCCAAGTGTTCAAGCTGGTCGATGCGGTCGTGGCGCGTGATGCCCGCGCCGCCCTGCGCCAGCTGCGCCTGCTGTTCCAATCGGGCACGCGGGCGGAAGAGACCGCGATGAAGACCCTCGCGCTGATTGCCCGCCAGTACCGCTTGCTGTGGGGTGTGCGCACGCTGATTCAATATCAGCAGCCTGTCAAGCAGCCCAACCGAGTCAGCCCAGAGGTCGCCCAGAAGTTGCCCAAAGACCCCGATGTACTGCAAACGCTTATCCGCCAGCCGTTCTTGCAAGACCGCTTGCTCAAGCAAGCCGAGCGACTTAGCCCCGCGCAACTCTGTCGAGCATTCCAAGCGATTCAGGAAACCGACCTCGCACTCAAAGGATTACGCCCCGGTGTGAACGCTGCCGAAATTATGGAAAGACTCATTATCAGGCTCACTACGGACGGCGAGTCCGCGCTGCCGTCTTACGCGTAAGGAGGTTAGCATCTGTGGCGAAGCGTGTGGCGGAAAATCCGATTATCACGCCTGAAATGGTCAAGCCTTCGGAACCGAATCTGGAGGTCATCGGCGCGTTCAATCCGGGCGCGACACGGTTCGGCGATGAGATTATCCTGCTGTTGCGCGTGGCAGAGCGCCCGATTCTGGACGACCCCGACCTGGTGGGCGTGCCCGTGCTGAATCTCAACAGTGCGCTGTCGCAGCGACTGGAGATTCTGACTTTCCCCCGCCACTCGCCACTGATTGACCTGAGCGACCCGCGCGCCGTGATGTACGAGGGGCGCATCTACTTGAGTTCGATTTCGCACCTGCGCCTTGCCCGAAGTAAAGACGGTGTCCACTTCACCGTCGACGACGAGCCGACGCTGTTCCCCGAAACGAAATACGAAGAGTACGGCATCGAAGACTGCCGAATCACGCAAATCGACGGCTTGTATTATCTGGCGTACACAGCGGTATCGCGTTATGGCATCTGCGTCGGGATTGCAACCACAGAGGATTTCAAGAGCTTCAAGCGGTTGGGACTGATTTTACACCACGAGAACAAGAATGTGACCCTCTTTCCGCGCAAGGTGCGCGGGCGCTATGTGGCGATGCACCGCACGGCAGCGTCCGCGTTCAACGGTCCGAACATGTGGATTGCTTATTCCCCCGACCTGCTGCACTGGGGCGACCATCAGTTTCTGATGGCGCCGCGCATTCACCACTGGGACTCGCGGCGCATCGGCGCGGGCGCGCCCCCTGTGGAGACGCCAGAAGGCTGGCTGATTGTGTATCACGGGGTGAACGCGAAAGACGGCTACTGCGCGGGCGTGGCGCTGCTGGACTTGGACGAGCCGCACCGAGTGCTGTGCCGCTCGCATGAGCCGCTGATTGCCCCGATGGAAGACTACGAGGTCAGTGGGTTCTTCGAGCGCGTGGTCTTTCCCACAGGGCTGACACCGATGGACGACGGGCGCTGGATGGTCTACTACGGTGTGGCAGACCGCGCTGTTGCCGTCGCCGAAACGACGATGGACGAGCTGCTGGCAGTCGCAAAAGGCGAGGTGATTCTGGCAGCGCGTTGAATAGCCACGCGGACTCCCCCAACGAATACGGTACAATCCCCCTCGAATTGAAAGCGGTTGCGCAGCGACTGGAGACGGTCTGGCAGGAGCGTCCGCCGCTGTGGCTTCGTGGCGCAGCGCGCCTGTACGCGCTGGGCTGGCACACTTATGCAGGCGTCTATCGGCTCGGGCTGCGACGGCGCGTCGCGTTGCCCGTTCCCATTATCGGGGTCGGCTCCCTGTGGGCAGGCGGCGTGGGCAAAACCCCGCTTGCCATTGCCATCGCGCGTCTGCTGCATCAAGCAGGGCGACAGGTCGCCGTGCTGGTGCACGGATACGGCGGCAGACGCTATCGGCAAGTGACTCTGATTGAACCGTCTGAGTACCCTGACCCAGCGCAAGTGGGCGACGAGGCGGCGGAAGTGCGCATGGCGCTACCCGACGTGCCGATCGCTGTGGGCAAGTGGCGTGTGCGCACGGCACGCGCCGCGCTGATGCGCTGGTCGCCCGAAGCGCTTGTGCTGGATGACGGATTCCAGCACTTGCCGCTGGCGCGGACTTTGGACTTGGTGGCGCTGCCTGCCGAGTCGCCACTTGGGAACGGCTACTGCTTGCCTGCAGGACCACTGCGCGAGCCGCCCTCAGGGCTGAACAGGGCGGACGGGATTGTGTTCGTATCTCACTGCAGCGCGGGTGTTCCATGCGAGCAGGAACAAATCGATTTCCCAGCCCACGCTACCTATACCGCTACGATTGCTCCTGCGGCTTTGCTGCACCTGTCGACCCGCGCGCAGCTCCCTCTGAGCGCGCTACAGGGACGACCCATGACTTTGGTGTGCGGAATCGCGCGCCCTGAACGGTTTGTGCGAGTTGCGCAAGGGCTTGGGTACACAATCACGCGCGTCTGCGCCTACCCTGACCACTATCGCTACAACGCCGATGAGCTGTATCCGCTCGCAAGCGAGACCGTCCTCACAACCGCAAAAGATGCGGTAAAGCTGTGTCAATATCTACCTGCAGGATGCGACGCCTACGCGCTGCTGTTGGAGGCGCGTCTATGTCAAGCACTGCAGACGCGCCTGCTCAGCCTATTTACAGGAACTGTTGCGCTTCACCGAGAATATTAAACAGCATGGCGTTGATTACGCTGGACGATGTGCGCAACAACGAAGCCGTTCGCGCCTACATCCAGATGGCGAATCAGGCGTTGTATGCGATGGGCTACACCGAGCATGGGCTGCGCCACGCGGGGTTGGTCGCCAACAACGCGCGACGCCTGTGCCTCAAGTTAGGCTATACCGAGCGGCAGGCGGAGCTGGCAGCAATTGCGGGCTTTATGCACGACATCGGCAATGTGGTCAATCGAGAACATCACGCGCAGACAGGCGCGCTGATTGCGTTTCAGCTGCTGACCCAGATGGGGATGCCACCCGACGAGATTGCGATTATCGTCAGCGCAATTGGCAACCACGAGGAGACCAGCGGCTACCCTGTGAACTACGCCGCCTCCACCGTGATCCTGGCAGACAAATCGGATGTGCATTTCTCGCGCGTGCAGAACCCTCACCATGGCGAGTTCGACATTCACGACCGCGTGAACTTTGC
>JANXCK010000249.1 GCA_025060055.1 Fimbriimonadales bacterium
AGGCACTGGTGGTGACACCACGACCAACCAGACAGGTACCCCTCCCGCGCCTCAGGGAGGCGGCGAGGGCGGCACTGGCGGTACCGGTGGTACGGGCGGTACTGGCGGCGAGACAGGTGGTGGCACCAATCAGGGCGGTACTGGCGGCACAGGTACTGGTCAGTAAGCGACCGCGCTACTGCGAGAGGGAGGGAGGCAAGGCGTCGCTTCCCTCCTTTTGTTTCAGGTAGAACATCCCATCGAACAACTTATTCGCCGCGCCTGTGAGCATAACGCCGTTTGTCGTGGAGCGTACCTGCAATATGCCTCCTTGCGAGGTGACAGTGACTGTTGGTTCCGTCCAGCCCGCACGATGCGCTAAGACGCCTACGGCGGCTGCGCCTGTGCCGCAGCCCAGTGTCTCGCCCACGCCCCGCTCCCAAATCCGCACTCGAACCTCGCCTCGCGAGACCACTACTGCCCACAGCACGCTGGTACGCTCAGGAAACATCGGATGCGTTTCCAAGCGCGGGCTGACCTCCAAAAACAGCGCGTCGTCGGGTAGGCTCTCGCCGAATATCACGGTGTGTGTTGTGCCCGTGTTCACGGACGCGATTCGGAGCGAATGCCCCGCGACTCGGATAGGGTAGTCTTCAATCACTTCGCCGTCGGCGAGCGCGGGCAGGTCACGCGGATGAAAGCGTGGCGGGGGCAACTCAGTCGTGATGGCATCTACTTCGCCTTCGCGCAAGTGGATTTGCACAGGCACTACACACCCGCCCAGCGTCTCGATACCAAACTCTGTGGTCTGCACATAGCCTTGCTCGTAAGCGTAGCGGGCAGCGCACCGCAGACCGTTGCCGCAGAAGTCTTCCGTGCCATCGGGGTTGAACATGCGCATCTGCACAGGTGCGCGTGTGCCCTGCCCCACGATGAGCAAGCCATCCGCGCCAATTCCAAACGGGCGACAGCACAGGTGTTGCGCCAACGCGCGGAGGTCAAGCCCCGCAACAGCGTCGGCATCCACTAAGACAAAATCGTTGCCCACGCCCTCCATCTTGTGGAAGGGCAGTTGGAGCGTGTTCACCGCTTCTTCGCGCGCAGCAGCGGTTTGACCTCGCGTTCCAGTTTCGCGTAGGAAGTTTTGCCTGACCACGCCTTGACGCGCTTGCCGTTCCTGTCGTATAGGTAGAAACGCGGCACTTCGCCCGCCCACGCCTCGTCGAACTGACTGGCGAACTCGTCGTAGTCTTGTTTGACGACCACAACGGGGTAGGTCACGCGATGTTTGCGCAACGCAGGCGGTACGGTCTTGTCAGCACTCGATTCGTCGTCGAAGGAGACGCCAATCATCACCACGCCTTGCCGCCGATAGTTTCGATAAAAGCGTGCCAAGTCGGGCAGCTCTTCCATGCAGGGTGCGCACCAAGTTGCCCAGAAGTTGACAACGACGACCTTGCCCCTATATCGGGCGATGCGCCGTTCCAGGTCGCGCGCGTCGGTACGGGGCAGCGCAGGCTCGGCAAGCACGCTTATTCCAAGCGTCGTGAGCGCGACACACAGCAGCAGTTTGCGCATAGCGCGGGTATTGTACCCCTTGGTGACACCCTCAAACGGCGAGCCTACGGAAATCGATGAGGCGCGTGTCGAACTCGTCGCCGATTTTCCATGCGACGCCTTCCTGCTCCGCGCGGGTGCGCAGTTCAGGCGTTGCCCACTCTTCGCCAATCACAACAGGCAGGGTGTCCACACCTGCTTGGCGCAGCGTCGCTGCGCGTAGTTGGGCACGGCGCACATCCTCGCTATCCACTTTAAGCGAAACCTCCGCAATCGCGGCGTGGTCACCCTTCCACCAGATGAGGTCAGCGAGCAGGGGGTCATCTTCATCCTTGAGCCGTTGAGCGGGGTCGAAACGCCCCGCAAGCCACTGGCTCAAACGCGAACGCACATGAGGTTCATCGGGCGTGCCTCCCTCACCGCCGTTGAACAGACGCCACGCCTGACGCACGATGCGCCGTTCAAACTCCTCGCCACGGCGTCGCCCTTCCTCGCCTAGCTGACGCGCCTCAATTCGCGCGGTGGTGGCTTTTAGCTCTTCCGTAGTGGCTTCCAGCCGCTCTGTGGTGGTTTTCAGCTCCTCTATCGTTGCCCCCTGCTTCTCTACTGTGGTTTTCAGCTCCTCTATCGTTGCCCCCTGCTTCTCTACTGTGGTTTTCAGCTCCTCTATCGCGGCTCCCTGCCTCTCTGTGGTAGCCTTCAACCCTTCTGTAGTGGCTTTCAGCTCCTCTGTAGTAGCCCTCGTCTCTTCTGCAGTGGCTTTCAGTTCTTCTACAGAGCCTTCCACTCGCTCCAGACGCTGCAGCGCCTGATGCGTAATTTGCGTAAGGTGCTGCATTTGAGCAGGCACTTGTGCCAGCTCCTCGCCCACAATCAACCCGCGTAGCATGTAGCGCAGCTCGGGATCTTTTAGAAGCAGCTCCTGCACATTTTGTTTGCTGAACAGAAGCCGCGCCAACTGCAGTTGCCACTCGGGGTGGTTCTCCAGCAGTCGGACAAGGTCAGGCAAGCTGTTGACTCTTAGCTCCATCGGCTGAATTATACCAAGTCGAGTTCCCTGAGAGCTATTCGGGGTCGCGCCAGACGCCATCGGCTTTGAGCAGCGCAATCAGCTCCTCCACGCCGCGTTCGGCAGGGATGTCGTTTTTCACCAGCTGCCCCTTGCGGTACAGTGCAATCTTGCCCCCGCCGCGCCCCACATAGCCGTAGTCGGCGTCCGCCATCTCGCCCGGACCGTTGACGATGCAGTTGTGCGTAATTGCCAGCCCACCCGTGTAAGTGTGCGCCCGCGCGACTTCCAAATTATGTACAACGCCTTGATAGGGCACGCGGCGCGTTGCCCGCACAGGCAGATAAAGGTAGCGGTCGTCTACGGCAAGTCGCCCTGTGCGCTGTCGCGTCGCAGGCAACTCGATTTTGTACTCCAGCGCATCTGCGAAGCAGCGCAGGGCGTCCGCGCCTGAGACCGAAACATAGTACACCGTCTGGCGATGGGGTCGCTTGTACAGCGTCAGCCCCGACGGAACGCCCAACCGCAGCAGCAACTGATGCACCTGAAACGCCAGCGTGGGCGAGACCGTTACATACTGCGCTCGCGGGTAGCCGTTGACCACGCCCACATAGCCGTCGCATCGCCACAGCATCTGCAGGAGTTGCGCTTGCTGCGCCCGCGGCAGGGTCAGCATCCAATTGGGCATGCGCTTGTTTTCGGCGCGTCGCCCGAACAGGGCGCACAGTCGCTCCGCCCACTCCGCCGAGTGCAGCACCACCTCCAGTGTGTTGCGTCGCACGCGCTGTGCAGGGGTTGCGCCAAGTGCGCTCAGGGCGTCGACAAGCCGCTGCGCAAGGCGCGTCTCGCCTGCACCGAAAGTGAAAAACGCTTGATGGCACTTGCCCGCCTTGCCACCGATGCTACCTTCCGCAAGATAGCCCGCCGCGACAGTGAGAAACGCCTCGTTCACGGGCACATCAGGGTATTCAGGCGTATGCGCGTGTGCCTGCTCGCCTTGCAGAATCGGGTACAGCGCTACCATGCCTGTACGCAGGTCTTCGGCGGCGTGCCAGCGCGCCTCGTCGCCGCGCCCGACGCACGCCGCGATATTCTCGAAGCGAGGGCGGTCCGACTTCGGGCGCGCCGCGCGCTCCAACGCCAGCACAGGATGATTCGGCGTAAACAGCGCAGGGGACACGCCCGCGCAGCGCAGCTCGATTAGCTCGCCTGCGAACTCGTGCGTCTCGGTCTGCGCCACAGGCTGAAAGTCGCCGCGGTCGGTCAGCACCAAGTCGCCTGCCTGAACCGTGCGGATAGGGCGTAGCCCCTGCGCGGTCATCACGGGCGTGTCGGGATGCAGGCAGCCCATCACCGCAATATCCAGCCCCACCAAGTGCTTGGTCGCCTCGCGCACCTGATTCAGCACCGTCGGCAGGTCGAACTTCGTGCGCCCGCAGGACGGGCACGCGATATACTCCACTTTGGTCTTGCGCAAGCCCAACGCCTGCAGGATGTCGTAGCACACCTCAATCTCGTTTATGGGGTCTTCCGCCAGCGAGACG
>JANXCK010000026.1 GCA_025060055.1 Fimbriimonadales bacterium
TTCGCGCACCCCTTAGCTACGCTAACTATATGAACTCACACCGCCCCACACACCCCACACCCCAACCCCAAAAACCCCCACCCACAACACCACACACTAAAACACCCCAAAAACCCAAACAACCCCAACCCCCAAACCCCCGCCCGTAGACATCTGTCGCGCGAACCTCCCCCTGTGGGACAGTTGAACTCCACTTGCGTTGAGGTTCGCGCAACGGCTGAGTTCAAAATTTGGGGCAATTGTTAAGAAGTGGGGGTATGCCCTTGACAAAGGGGGGTTGTGATGAGGTAGGATATCCAGTAGCACTTGCCCCCAAGGGCGGGTGTCAATTGAAACGTCGGAGCGGTGATTCGCCGAGCAGGTAGACCTCTTTTGTAGCACTCGCCCCCAAGGGCGGGTGTCAATTGAAACATTTCAGAGATCGCCCACGAAATGGGCGAGCTCATCGCCGAGTAGCACTCGCCCCCAAGGGCGGGTGTCAATTGAAACAAAATGATCTGCGTCCCCCGAGGGGAGTTTCTGATATACAGGTAGCACTCGCCCCCAAGGGCGGGTGTCAATTGAAACGCGATCGTCTCACGCTCCGAAACCGAAACGGTCGCTTTGAGCTTGTAGCACTCGCCCCCAAGGGCGGGTGTCAATTGAAACGAACAGCGCAGGGTTGAACTCGACCTCGCTGAAGTAGAGGTAGCACTCGCCCCCAAGGGCGGGTGTCAATTGAAACAATCAGAAGCACAGCGAGACGTTCGAATGACTGGGCGCGTCGTAGCACTCGCCCCCAAGGGCGGGTGTCAATTGAAACCTCCTGAGCCAGTCATGTTCTTCCTCCCCCCCTTGGATTTGTAGCACTCGCCCCCAAGGGCGGGTGTCAATTGAAACAGACTGGTCGCCGGCTTTAAGCCGACCAATACCTGTTGCGTAGCACTCGCCCCCAAGGGCGGGTGTCAATTGAAACAGATTATCGAGGACTGTGCCCGAGGCAAGCTCCGTGCCGTGTAGCACTCGCCCCCAAGGGCGGGTGTCAATTGAAACAGACACCGCCGTAGGGGCAGGTTCCGAACCTGCCCCTACAGAGCGCACGGCGCTCGCACACAACGGCGGGTGTCAATCGAAACGCGGGTTGGATGCGCGGAAGTGCTGAGAGACTGTTGGAGAAATGGACGGCTCAAGCCGTTGCTGTGCAGACGAAGCCGACCTGCGTCGGCTGGAAGCCCGCGCAGGCGGGCTTGGGGTGTGTGGGGGCGACTTTAGTTGCGATGGTTCTCCTCGTCGGCGGGACGCCGACGCTGCGAATGGGTTAGCCTGCGTAGGCAGGCTTGGTTTGCACAGGGACGGCTTCAGCGGTTGTGTGTACCCCCTGTTCCATAGGCAGTCGCTAAGGCAGTAGCCTATCCCCCAAGGGCGGGTTTCTATGGAAACGGAACCCCCGTAGGGGCAGGTTCCGAACCTGCCCCTACAGAGCGCACGGCGCTCGCTCCCAAGGGTGGATGTGATTAGAGGCGGTTTTGAGGGTATCTTTTTCCGCATGGACGGCGAACTGGTCTGGAAAGGCAACATGCTGTTTGAGGGCGCGTGCGACCTCACGGGACACAAGGTGCTGTTCGACACGCATCCGCAGTCGGGTGGCAACGATGTTGCTGCGACACCGATGGAGCATCTGCTGCTGGCTGTGGCGGCGTGTACCGCGATGGATGTGGTCGCTATCCTGCGTAAGATGCAGCAGCAACTGACCGCTTACCGCGTCGAGATACACGGCACGCGCCATCCTGAGCATCCGCGCCGCTTCACGGAGGTCACCATCACGCACTACCTGCAGGGCAAAAACCTCAACCCGCAGATGGTGGAGAAGGCAGTTCGGCTCTCGGATGAGAAATACTGCTCGGCATCGGCGACTCTGCGCCTGCCGACGGAGGTGCGTTCCGAGTTCGTTATCGAGGGTTCGGATGGTACGTTCTGACGACCGGCTCTATCGCGCGGGTTGGGTGCTGGTGCGCGGCTTTGCGCGGCTCGTGTGGCGCTTGGAGGTGGCGGGGGCGGAGCGAGTGCCACTGCAGGGCGGGCTGATTGTGGCGCCAAATCACCTCAGCCTGCTGGATCCGCCGATTATCGGCTGTGCGTGCCCGCGCGAACTGCGCTACCTCGCCAAAGCGGAGCTGTTCCACTACGGGCTGTTCACCAGGCTGATTCGGCGCTTAGGCGCGTTCCCTGTGGAACGCGGAACCGCCGATGTGCGGGCAATCAAAACCGCGCTACAACAGTTGCAGGAAGGTCGGGCAGTGCTTATCTTCATTGAGGGCACGCGCGGCGACGGCAAGCAGCTGCTGCCGCCCACTCCGGGCGTCACGCTGCTGGCACGGCAGTCGGGTGCGCCCGTCGTGCCGACCGCGATTGTCGGCAGCGAGCGAGCGTGGCCCAAAGGCGCGAAGCTCCCCCGCCGCGCCCATATCCAAGTCGCGTTCGGGATGCCCCTCACTTACCGCGAGGTCTTCGGTGAACGCACTGACCGCGCCGCGCGCGACGCCTTCAGCGAGCTGGTTATGGCGCGGATTGAAGCGCTGACCTACGAGTTGGGGCGTCCCATCCCGCGCGCTCAGGGAGCGCAATCGGCAGAAATCCCGTTCGATCCAGCTCCGCGCCGTACAGTTTGACGCTGACCATCAGGTAGGCGCGTTCCGCGTCGGCGATTGGGCGGTAGGGCAGCCACAGATGCACCGTTGCGCCCTCCTGCTTGGCGGTGAGTCGTCGGTTCGGATAGCGCCAGCGCGTTTCGCTCCAGTTGCCCGCAGTGTCCACAGTAAGCAGCACGAGTTCCACGCGATACGGCGTGCGCAGGGGCTTGAGCGTCTCGAGGCTGACGCGCACGCCCGCGCGTCCTGCCTGCACTTGCACGCTGGTGAGGTCGGCGCGAGGTTGCAGATGAATTGCAGGATTGTCGTCGAAGGGCAGGTCGTACTGCGTGCGGGGCGCGGGGGCGGGCGCGAAGATTTCGTTCTGGCGCAGAAAACTGCCGAGGAAGCGTCGCATCAGCGCGTACTGCGAGGCGTGCGCGTGCAGTGCCGCCCGCTTTGCCTGCTGCGCCTCGCGACGAAGCGGGAACACCTGCCAATCTTGCCCCGACAGGCTCGGCGGTGGCGTGAGGTAGCGGTCGGGATGCTCTCCCTGAGGCAGGGGCCAATCGCCCCGATGCACGAGGTAGTAGTATAGCATAGGCGTGCGGCGCAGCTCGCCCGCTTGTATCGCCTGTGCTATCGCCTCGCGGGTAAACAGCGCCGCTGCCGTGTGGTCTTCGTGGTCATCGAGCGGGTGCGTGGTGAACACGCGCGTCGGCTGGAACGCGGCAAGCATCGCGCGCAGGTCTGCCACGAGCGCGGCGGCGGTGTAGGGCGCGTTTGGCGAATGCGCCTCGGCGTAGGGCACGACGGTCGCCCGTGTCGCTGCCGAGCGCACTGTTCGGTTCGGGCGCGTCGCCATCGGCAGCAAGCCGCGATCGGGATAGCCCAGAAAAACCGCGTCTTCCGCGCCGACTCCCAACGCACGAAGCGCCGAACGCGATTCGCGCATGCGCAATTGCCCCAGCAGTAGGCAGTCGCGGGCGTCGGGCGCGCTCCGCGCCGTGAACGCCGCCGCGGCAGCAAAGCCATCCCCTGCTGTGAGATAAACCACGCGCACGGGTATCCCCTGCGCCGTCGCTGTCGCGATCAACCCGCCACAGCCCAGCACCTCATCATCGGGATGAGGCGCGACAATCAGCAGGCGGTCATCGGGAGCGAGAGGTGGGAACTGCTGCCACGCATGCAGCTCCTGCGAGAGGCTGGCGCGATGTGTCGCCGCCACGAACAGCAACACGCTCAGCCCGATATACGAGCTTAGCCCGCCCAGAACCGCCAGCGCAATCCGTCCCAGCCAGCGTCGCATCCTGCTCCCCCTTCGTAGCACAGGCGGTCGTGTCTGCTTGGCGGAGGGGGAGGGATTCGAACCCCCGTCCCACACGAGGTGGGATGCGGTTTTCAAGACCGCCGCCTTCAGCCACTCGGCCACCCCTCCGCGCGGCGCGATATTATACCCCGACATCACCTACGGCGCAGCAAGCCGAGCCGTTCGATGAGGTATCCTTGCGCCGATGGCGGAGCGGATTCAGCTGGGCACAAGCCAGCCGCTGCTCATTCGCGAGGCGCAGGTGCAGGCGACACTGACGATGCCGCGCGCCCTGGAGGCGCTGGAGGCGGCGTTTCGCGACTGGGCACACGGCAGAGCGACGAATCAGCCCCGCCAGCGTGTGCATACCCCGCAGGGCACGCTCCACCTGATGGGCGCAGCGTGGCACAGTCGAGGCTACCTCGGCTACAAAGCCTACTTCTCGTTCCCGACGGGCGTGCGCTTTCATGTTGCGCTGGCTTCAGCGCACACGGGCGAACTGCTCGCCCTCATCGAAGCCGATTGGCTGGGGCGCATCCGCACGGGGGCAGCGTCGGGACTGGCGACCAAGTACTTGGCGCGCCCCGATGCCCAGACTGTCGCGATTTTAGGCACGGGCGCACAGGCAGCCACGCAACTGGAAGCCGTTTGCACGGTGCGCCCTATTCAGCGGGCGTTCGTGTTCAGTCGCACGCCCGATAAACGCGCCGCTTTCGCCCAGCGCATGCAAGAACAGCTCGGCATCCCCGTGCATGCAACCGAGTGCGTGGACGACGCCGTCGCCGAAGCGGATATCATCTGCACCATCACCACCGCGCGCGAGCCGATTCTCTTGGGCGCACTGCTCAAGCCTGGCATGCACCTCAACGCTGCAGGCGCAAACACGCTGGCGCGACGGGAACTGGATACCTTCGCTGTGGGACGCTGCGAGCGCATCGCCGTCGACGACCCGCAGCAGGCACGCCTCGAAGCAGCGGAACTGCTTGTGCCTATCGAACTGCGCAAACTGAGCTGGGAGCGCATTACGCCGCTGGCTGCCATCGTGGGTGGGCTTGCGCCCGCACGCCAATCGCCTGAGGAAATCACGCTGTTCAAATCGCTGGGGATTGCACTGGAGGATGTCGCCGCTGCCGCGACGGTGTACGAAGCGGTCGCGCTGTGAAGGGTCTGCGCTCCCCATCGCTTGGATGCGAGCATCTAATGCCAATAGGGGTTTCAAGTGCTATTGTGCCCTCACCCCCAGCCCCTCTCCCGCAGCGCGGGAGAGGGGAGCCAAAGTCCCCCTCTCCCACGTGGTGGGAGAGGGGGACAAGGGGGTGAGGGCATAGCGACACTTGAAATCCCGATTGGTACAATACCAATCGGGGTTTCAAGTGGCACAATCGTCGGTGCGGACGCCGACGCTACGGGGAGCGCGTGCGTCGCGTCAGCGTCTCGCTGACGAACTGTGTCGCCTGAAACCCCGACTGGTATTACACAGGGCAGACACAGGGGTCTGCCCCTACAGGGTTTGTGGCGGAGCGCGCCCCCGTGCGCGCCCTGAAAAAACGAGAGGATTTCACTCGTAAGGCAGTTACCAATTCGGTTCTGAAACGTCAGACGGCTCAAGCCGTTCCTCTGCACACGAAGCCGACCTGGGTCGGCTCTTTTAGCCCGCGCAGGCGGGCTTGGTTTGTATGGGGGCGCCTTCAGTCGCAATCGTCTACAACGACGGCAAGAATGCCGTCGCCCCGTGGGGGCGGGTTCTTAACCCGCCTGTTGTAAACCTTCGTGTAAAGTTTTTTTTCTGGATTTTAGACGGCGAGACGCCGACGCTACGAAGGGATTAGCCCGCGCAGGCGGGCTTGGTGTGGGGGGCGACTTTAGTTGCGACGGCTCTCACGTCGGCACGACGCCGACGCTACGAGCGCGTTCTGCGTAGCGTCGGCGTCCCGCCGACGACATCACGGCGTTTGCTTTGACGATTGGTATTACACGCTCCAACAGTCTTCCAAAGCACATTACCCCCTGAATTGGGTTTCCAAAAACGCCGATAATATCAGCGAGGGCAAGTCGTATGCAAGAGCGTGTGCTAATCGTGGATGATGAGGAGGATTTGCGCTACATCTACACGCGCCAACTGCGCAGCGACGGCTACCTGCTGGACACTGCGGCAGACGGCGAAGAAGCAATTCAGAAAATCCACGAGAACGAGTACGCCGTCATTCTGACCGACATGCGGATGCCGCGAAAAGATGGGTTAGCTGTGATTGCTGCTGCACGCGAGCATCTACCCGACGCCGAAATCATTGTGCTGACGGGGCACGGCTCGCTGGAAAACGCGCTGCAGGCATTCAAAGCGGGCAATATCTTTGAGTATCTTCTCAAACCGCTGGATGACATCGGTGTACTGAATACCGTGGTTGCGCGTGCGCTGGAACGCCGCAACCTGCGCAAGCACAATCGCGAGCTGTTCGAGCAGTTGCAGCGTGCCTACGAGGAGCTGCGCCAGAAATCTGAAGCGCTGATTCAGCAGGAGAAGATGTCAGCGATTGGCACGCTGGCGGCGGGCGTAGCGCACGAACTGAACAACCCGCTGACCGCCGTAGTCGGCTTTGCCCAGATGATTGCCGAAAAACTGCGCGCCAGCCGCCCAGAGAACTGGAGCGAGACCGAGTACGAGCGTGCGCTCCAGTCGCTGGACAATCTGGTGCAGGGCGCGCATCGGGCGCGCGACATCGTCGGCAGTCTGTTGCGCTTCGCGCGTGCGTCTAAGCCTGAAGCCCGCACCCTCGTCGATATCAATCAGGTGCTGCGCGACGCGTTCCTGTTCACCGAGCATCTGTTTTTGCGGCACGGGATCACTTTAGAGAAGTTGCTTGCGCCCGAACTGCCCCCCGTGTGGGGCAACGCCGCACGCCTGCAGCATGTGTTCACGAACTTGCTCATTAACGCGCAGCAAGCCACGCCGAATGGCGGCGTCGTGCGCGTGATTACGGAGCGTGCGGAAGAGCCGAAGGGCGTGTGGACCCATGTAGAAGACACTGGGCACGGGCTTGCGCCCGACGATTTGGCGAAGATTTTCGAGCCGTTCTACACGCGCAAGGAAGAAGGCACAGGGCTTGGGCTGTCGATTGCCAAGCAAATCGTGGAGGAACACGGGGGCGAAATCCGTGTGTTTAGCGAGTTGGGCAAGGGCGCGCGGTTCTCGGTGTTCTTGCCTGCGACGGAAGCGCACGCCCTTGACCCTGAGCAGGATCGCCCACGCGCTACTGCTGCGGCATAACGCGCCACGCCTCGCCGTGACGCTTGAGCGTGTAGGTTGTGCCAATCAACAGTTGGCGCAAGGCATCTTCCAGCGTGGCGTCTCGCACATCCAGCACGACCAGCGGTTCCGCGCAGTTGGGAACCCATTCTATGGGCGTTTGGTACACGCTGGCGAGTTGGCGTAGCGCGTCGCTCAGCTTCGCCTGCAGGCGTACACTGGCAATCTTCGCAGGCGGATAACCCGCAGGGATGTACAGCACACGATCCAGCCCATCCACCGACCAGCGCAAGGTCAGAACCCGCTCTTTGGAATACTGGAGCAGGGTGCGTAGCGGAATCTCGACGGTTTTGCTCGGCTGGAGTGTGCCCTTCCACACCAGCATCGGCTTGCCTAATCCAGCTTCGGGCACGTAGTGCAATTCAGCAGCTGCTGCGCGGTTCATGCGAGCTTCCAGCACAGGCAAGCGTAGCCCCTCTTCGGTGGCGCGGTACACGACGAACACGCCTGCGGGCACGGGTGCAGGCATCTCCGCAGCGGGTGGGCGCGAGCTACCGAAGCCGAACGCAGCTTGCACGCCGTCTGAACGGGCGGCTAAAAAGCCCATTCCGAACAACCCTGCTGCCATCGCGACGGCGCCTGCCCAGCGCCAGAACGCCACGCGCTGCTGCGCCTGACGCACCCGCGTATTCGCCCGCACATGGGTCATAATCCGAGCGTGTAAATCAGCAGGCGGCTTCACCGCTGGCGCTGTACTCAACCCCCGCCAGATGGACTGCATAAAACGCAGTTCGCGCTGACACGCCTCGCAACGGTTCAGGTGCGCCTGCGCTTGGTCGCGCATCGCGTCCCCCAAAGAGCCTTCTATATATTCATTGATAATGTTGCGGAAATGCTCACAGCGCATCGCTTGCCTCCTGTGCCTGTCCTACTGTAGGACTGGTTTCGACTTCAAAAAGTTCCCGATATGGCTCCAGCAGTCGGCGTAGGGCGTTCCGCGCGCGGTTCAAGCGCGACTTAATCGTACCCAACGGCAACCCCAGAATCTGCGCAATCTCCTCGTAAGGACGCTCCTCCAGATGAAACAGCGTGACCATCACGCGCTGATAGTCGGGCAGTTTCTGAATCGCTTCCATCAGCACGCGTTTTTGCTCTTCGTGCAGGGCGTGCCCGACAATATCCACGCTCTCGTCCTCGATAGGCAGCTCCATCGGCTCATCGCCGTCGTCGCTGGGCAGTTCCAAAGGCAGGTGCTGATGGCGCGATTCGCGCTTGCGGAAGTCAAAAAACACGTTGCTCACCACTCGGTACAGCCACGTGGAAAGTTGCGCGTCGCCTCGAAAGCGTTTGAGCGAGTTATACATCCGCAGGAACGCCTCTGCAGCCACATCGGCGGCGTCGTCAGGGTTGTTGGTCAGTCGGTAGGCGAGCTGATACACCTTCTGCTCGTAGCGGCGCACCAGCAGGTCGAACGCGAGCTCGTCGCCTTCCTTGAACCGCTCGATGAGCGCCTCGTCGCTACTGTAGTCGTAGGTGTGCATACCCTCTCGCCTATCGCACCGCTCTCCCCTGAGGCTTGGGCAGTCTTGTCCAAGCAAGGGCACGGACAGGACTGTCTGTGCTACGCTTGCACGGGCAAGATGCCCGTGCCACGAAGTGGCTTGGGCGTCTCGCCCAAGCGGAGCGTGGCTTGGACAGTCTTGTCCAACGCAATCCGTAGCGTCGGCGTCCCGCCGACGGCGGCACGGACACGACTGTCCGTGCTACGGTTCGGTTTGGCTTGCTTCGCGGATGGCGTGCTGTTCCTCGTCCGAGAGTGCAATCGCCGAGGCGCGCTGACGAATCGGCTTGGCGTACACGCGCATCTCGTGGCGGCTATGGATACCGCTCAGCACCACGCCATCGCCGTGCCGATTCAGCACTGCCAGCGCGAAGCTCTGCTGCCCACCCATATCGGGGAAGGCGTCGTAGCGCACCAACCCCACCTGCTGCAGGCAACTATTTGTTTGACTCTGCAACTGCGCCAGATGGTTCCCGTGCGCTTTGAGCGTCTCTTCCATTAGCGCGACACGGCGTAAGGTCTCATACAACATATGCTCCATCGTGCCGCCGTCGGAGCGCTCCATCAACTGTTTCCAGCGGCGCATAAATGCCCGCCATCGCCACGCCTGCACAAGGTTCCACACCAGCAGTCCTGCCACCGCCGCGACGAGTCCTACCGTTGCCTCTGGTTGCTGTGCCCACTCCGCAATCGGTTGCCAGTCCATACGGTAGGCGCAATTGTACCTTCGGGTCTACTGACGGGGTACAATCAAAAAGCGGAGCCACTGATGAGAACGCGCGTGAACTTCCTGAAGGAACTGCTTGTGCGCAACTATGAGGGCAGCGCCTGGCACAGCTTCCGCGCCGCGATTCGCGATCTGACCGAAGAGGAGGCGATATGGACACCCCCTACGGGCTACAAAGGCTATCGCTGGGCAGACGGCTCTATTTTAAAAATCATCTTCCACTTGGGCGCGGATAAACTGGTGCAGATTTCCACCGCATTTGGTGAGGGCAGCGTGGACTGGGTTGCGATGGAGCATCGGTTCCGCGCGATGGGCGCGAACCTCAACGCCGCGTTGCAAATTGCACAGGAAGGCTACGAGACCACGCTCGATGCGCTCGCCCCGCTGACCGACGACGACCTGGAAGTGGAACGCCCCTACTGGGGAGGCGGGCGCATGACCACAGGCGACCTTTTCCTAATGCTCGCCGAACACGATGTCTACCACGCAGGGCAAATCATCTACATTCGCGGCTTGTACGCCGCACAGAAGGGGAAGTAGCCATGAACAAGAAGACAGTGCGCGACATCGAGGTGCAGGGCAAGCGCGTGCTGGTGCGCGTGGATTTTAATGTGCCCATCCACGACGGCGTAATCACCGACGATCGGCGAATCCGCGAATCGCTCCCAACGATTGAGTACCTGCTGGAGCAAGGCGCGACGGTGATTTTGATGTCGCATTTCGGGCGTCCGAAAGGGCAGCGCGACCCTCAGTACAGCCTGCGCCCCGTCGCTGAGCGATTGAGCCAGCTGCTCCAACGCCCCGTGCAGTTCCTCGAAGACTGCATTGGCGAAGCCGTCGAGCAGGCTGTGCAGAGTCTGCCTCGCGGCTCGGTGGTGCTGCTGGAGAATGTGCGCTTCTATCCGCAAGAGGAAGCCAACGACCCCGCATTTGCCCGTGCGCTTGCCCAACTGGGCGAGGTTTATGTCAACGACGCCTTCGGCTCGGCACACCGAGCGCACGCCTCCACTGAAGGCGTGGCACATTACCTACCTGCCGTCGCAGGGCTGCTGATGGAGAAGGAACTGCGCTACTTGGGACAGGCACTCGCAAGCCCCGAACGCCCATTTGTCGCGATTCTGGGAGGGGCGAAGGTACACGACAAAATCGGCGTGATTCGTAACCTGCTCCCCAAGGTGGATAAGCTCCTGATTGGCGGTGGCATGGCGTTCACCTTCCTAAGAGCGCAAGGCTACGAGATTGGCAAATCGCTGCTGGACGCCGAGAGCTTGGAGTTCGCAGCGGAAATGCTACAGCAGGCAGGCGAAAAAATCGTCTTACCGACCGATGTAGTGGTCGCGCCCGCCTTAGAACCGAACGCCCCCACGCAAACCGTGCCCGTAAGCCAGATCCCAGCTGACCAGATGGGGTTGGACATCGGTGCGGGAACCGCTCGCACCTTCAGCGAGGTGGTCAAGACCGCCCGCACGGTTGTCTGGAACGGTCCTTTGGGCGCGTTTGAGACCCCGCCGTTTGAACAAGGCACACGCGCTGTGCTGCAAGCGTTAGCCGAGTCGGGCGCGGTCTCTATTCTGGGCGGAGGCGACACCGCCGCCGCTGCCGAGCAGCTTGGCTTCGCGGAGCGAATGACCCACATCTCCACAGGGGGCGGCGCCGCGCTGGAGTTCTTGGAAGGACGCCCCTTGCCTGGCGTGGTCGTACTGCAGGACAAATCATAGCGCAAGGGATGGTTGCCCGCGTGTCGTGGGCGTCCCGCCGACGCGCCTGTGGCACGGACTCCCAGCATGTTTGGTTCCTCTCGCGTAGCAGGAGAAAACCTGCAGGAGGGGATTGCAGACAATCCACTCCGTCACTCTTGCATGCAGTAGTAGGCGTAGTCCAGCGACTCCCAGAAGGGGATTTTCGGGCAGAAGATTTTGGGGTTCACCGTATTTTGGCAGTCGCGGATGCGCGGGCGTTCCTTGAGCGAGCGGAACCATTTGGCGTGTCCATCAAAGAAGGCGTAGTTGGCGCCGCCGTGATGCACGAACGAGGGGCAGTCGCAGTAGTAGATGCCGCAGAAGGCGCGGTAGTGCCCATCGTTGAGGGTCTCTTGCTCGTCGATAATCAGCGCAAACTGCGCGACACGCTCCACCTGCGCCTCGGGCATGAACCCTGCAGGTGAGTTCAGCGCGTAGCTAATCTTGAGTTCGTGCTTGCGCCGATGAGAGGGGCACACAAAGATGCCTGCGTTTTTCACATATGGGTAAAGCGCGCCGCGCTCTACGCCTGTGGCTGCCCAGTTAGGATGCACAGGTGAGGTTTCCGGGGCGCCGCAGTCCTGAATGAATGGGTAGTTAGGCACCCAGTGTCCTTCAGCACGCGGGGTCACGCCCCGCTGCCACGGGGGACGCTCGCTGCCGTAGGTCACAAAACCGCGGCAGCCCTCACTCAGCCCTGGATTGACGCCCTCATAGTCCGAGCGATACGCCACGAACGCCAGCCCCAGCTGTCGCAAGTTCGAAAGGCAGGTCGACTGTCGCCCCTTTTCACGCGCCTGCGCCAACACAGGGAACAGAATCGCCGCCAAAATAGCGACAATTGCGATCACCACCAGCAACTCAATCAGCGTGAATCCTCTTCGCATAGCGAACCTCCTACAGGGGATGGATACCCAAGCCATAATGGCACGGGCTGGTAGGCTACTTCTCTAAATCGCAGAGGGTTCCCCGCCCCCACCTAAATTGTGCAGGTTCGTATGGGAACCTACTATCCCAAACTGAGGCGAGGAACCCCCTTTTCTAAGAACGGTTAGTTCGTGCGCCGACAGTGATTGGGCGCACCGTCATCGCCGAAAGGTTCGTCTTGGCGCGTGTACTGACCAGGGCAGGTGTGACACGGGCGACCTGCGCGCGGATGCCCCGCTGGGTACTGGCTGACGACGCCCGAAAGTCCGTAGTAAAGGTAGTTCGAGCCAGCAGGTGTATGGAACGGCAGCCCTGTGTCGATGGCGACATAAAGCGGTCTGGTCTTGCGTGTGGCTTCACGCAGGGTGACCGTGCCGCCGTCGATGCGACGCGTCTTCACATTCCCCGAGTGTCCGTCTACAAAGCCGACGGAAGCAACGAGGTTGTGGCGCCCCTGAATGTAGCTGCCGAGACCATCCTGACTTCCGCGATGGTCGCCCAACACGCCGTCATACACAACTGGCGTGCGCACCACATCGTCAACTTGCGCGTACCGAATCGGGGACGGTCTGTCTAAGCCTGGCCACGGCCACTGTGGCAGCGGCATGCTTCCCCGCTCGAACAAGCACCAGTTGCCGATGTACGAGGTCGTGGTGAATTGCGAGGTCGCGTTGTTGGGGCACAGCTCCAGCGGTCGGAACGCGGTACGCACATCCCACGCTCCCCGATCCGAAGGGCAACCTGCCAAGTCAGCGTTCTTCAGGTACGGGAAGATAGCATGGTACACAGTAAAGGCGCAGAAGCTACCCGCGTTGTTCGGGGTCATGTACAGGCTGAACGGGAAGGTCTCGTCGTAGTCGTTTACATACTGCAGCCCACCCAGCGTGATTTGCTTGGTGTTGTTCAAGCAGAAGGTCTGGCGCGCCTTCTCGCGCGCTTGCGCGAACACAGGGAACAAGATCGCCGCCAAAATGGCGATAATCGCTATAACAACCAGCAGCTCAATCAGTGTAAAGCCACGATGCTTCATCATCGGTTACCTCCGCGTCCTTAGATTCTACCCACTTTCTGCGATTCCTGCCGCGTCGTTTGATGGGATTTCGGTAATCCAGACGGCGCTTCTTGGGCGCAACACACTTTTCGAGCCTCTCATCCTCTGACCCCTCTCTGCAAGCGGGGAGAGGGCAAACCGTTCGCCATGAGCTGAAGCGGCGCGTTCATGGTAAGTCTGCCTGCTCTTGAGCAGCCCCACACAGAGTAGGGAGGTGCTGCGCACGCCATGCGCGCACGAGGCGATTGGGCATCCACGGAGCGCGCAGGAACAACACACCGATACTGAACGCCCGCGCGCCCAACTCCCACAGTTCCTGCAGGTCTTGCAGCGTTCGGATTCCGCCGCCTGCAACGATGGGCAGGCGCGTTGCGCCCCGTAGGCGTTGCACTGCCTCGCGCACGAACGGGCGAATTGGATCGCCCGACACTGCGCCCCCGCCCAGTCGGTGCAGCGGTGAGGGGCGATCGGGAAACACAAGGCGCCACGGCACGGCGTTCAGGGCATGCACAGCGTCTGCCACGCCCTCCACCGCCTGCGCGATTTCGACATACGGCTGGTCATACCCCACTTTCACAATCAGCGGATGCCCCGATTCGCGCAGTGCGCGGGCGATTCCCGCGACATGCAGGACGACATCCGCCGCGCAGTGCCCTACATTCGGGCACGATGCGTTGAGTTCAACAGCTGCAATCTGAAGTGGACGCAACTTGTCGGCAAACTGATGCGCCTCCTCAAGGCTTTCTGGGTACACCGAGACCACTGTTTGCAGTTCCATGCGTTGCATGCGCGGGTAGCAGACGCGAATCCACCAGTCAATTCCGGGGTTGGTCAGCCCGACCGCGTTCACGGTGCCGCCCGTAATCAGGCGCACGCAGCGCCACGGCGCGTACCAGCGCAAATTGCCTCGCCGCGGGCGCAGTGTGAGTGTTTTCACCACAATCGCGAAATCGCGCGGCTGGAGGATGCCCAGCCAACGCAGGGGGTACTCCCACCACCAGCCGCGT
>JANXCK010000037.1 GCA_025060055.1 Fimbriimonadales bacterium
AGGAAGCCCAGCGCATGAAAAGTCTGCGCCCATACGCTGCTCTGAAAGGCAATGCTCACTGTTAGAATCGCACTCCAGATACCAATCTGTGTTCTCATTGTGTGTCCTCCTCTGATTAGGTTCATAGGGGGCAGGGGCAGAGTGCCCCCGCCATGCTGTGTTTTGAGAGTTACCGCGGGGTGGTGAACTGCCACACGCTAGACCAAGGACCAGCTCCCTCGCCATTAACGCCACGCACACGCCAGTAGTAGGTGGTGTTGCGAGCCAGCCCGCTTACCGTAACCGAGGTTCCCGTGGTCGTCGTGCTGAACACGCGGTTTGTGAAGTTCAAGTCACGAGCTACCTCTACCTGATAACTGTTCGCATGTGAAGCGGCGTTCCAGCGAAGCGTGGGACTTGTCGTCGTTACAACCGTGTTATTGCCAGGCGAGAAAAGTGTCGGAGCCGCTGGGAGAGGGCAGGCTTGATTGAACCTTCGAGAGGAATAGCCATTCACTCTGCTCCACGGAACATGCCATCGTACCACTCGATCAGCGCTGCCGTAAGTGGTCGACTCAGCCCCTCGAAAACCGTTGGAGGCTGGCTCTTCATACAAGATGACATGACTTCCTGGGAGGTTCATCACATCGCCATAGGTCAGCTGCGACTGGCTAATACTGGACGAGATGTTAGGGATGGTCGAAGTGCTGTGCTTCGTGCCCAGCTGCCAGACCCGACTCACAAACCCGGAGCAATCAACGCCGCGAGAACAGGCGACATCACCTGAGGTATCGGCGCTGATGTCGCCCGCCTGCCGGTTCTGCGCCATAGCGGAGTTGAAGTGGCTCGGCAGGTCAAAGCCGCCCCAATCATAAGGCACGCTGGAGTAAGTCCCCGCCGAGCCAAGATAGCGTGGCTTCTGCCGATAAGCACAACTCCCGTTGATATTCGTATTGTTGAGAGCGCTGGAGTTGTTGATATACGAGTCCACCGCGCTGCGCATCGTTGTGCGAGAGACGCAGCTGGCGGGGAAGAAGTCGGAGCTAGGAGGCTCTGGAGGGAGGGGATGCGCTTGCAGAATTGGCTTCAGGGAAGGCTGAAACACCAGCCGCGCAACCTCCAAATGATTGGGGCGCGTTAGCAGCACATAGACCTCGTTGTCGGGACCCACTGCTGCAACCTGATGCACATAGGTGTACTGCTCTGCCAGCGGAATGCGCGCCATCCCGATGAGGTTGCCCCAAGCGTCGTACTTGTGCACACGCTGGTCAACATGCACAAAGGGCGCACGCGCCAACTCCTCAACCAGCGCATATACTGTTCCATCTGACAGCACTTTGAGCAGGAACAAGCCTCCCAACAGCTGGTCAACCTGCACGGTAATCAGCGGCTTGTCCGGATGGTTCGCCAAGATATAGCCTGTGGATGGATTAGGCCCGTTGATAGGGTGTACATAAGTAGAGTAGCTCGTGTTGCAGTAAGGGTAGCCATCGAGCGGTGTAGGGTTCAACCTGCCTTTTTCATCGAGCAGGCGCGTTACGGAAGCACCACCATAGCGTTCCACCAGCAGCTCACCTAAATCACTGAGGGCGACTCCGGTTAGCCCATCCTCAAGATGCAAGCCCTCAGGTAACTCATAGCGGGCAAGCAACTTGCCTTCACGGGAAAAGTGAAGCACTGCTGGCACTATTGCGGCGATGTCCAGCACCCAGATACCCGATTGGTTCACCTCGATGTCTCGCAGACCGACGACTACCTCATCCAGTGGAATGCGGCGTAGCAACCGTCCTTGTGGGTTATACTGCAATAGCCGATTAGCAACCGCATCGGCAATCCAAAATGTACCATCTGTATCCACGGCGAGTGCAGAGGGACCCCAGCGTAACAACTCAGGTCCTCCATGTTGATAACGAGGCGAGTCAGGGTGGTCAGCAGGCAAGACGAAGACCGTCTCGTAAGTCGCGTCACCAGTATCCGAAACTCTACTCGGCAAGTTCGAGGGCGATTGCGCCCACGCCGAAGCCAAAATCAACGCCCCAGCTATAATCATTAAGCTCGAGTAATGGGGTACGATCCTCATCGTCTTCTCCTCCCACAGCAGGTTTGCCTTCTACTGCCCTTAATAGCAACTGAGGGGGTGCGAAGATGACACAATTTCGGCAGCTTTTGGGGGAAAGCCAAAAAAGAGTTCGGGGCGAGCAGGAAATTCAGAGAAACTTCAAAACCTAAATATAGGGGATGCTCTATGAAGCGTATAACGACGGCTGTCGTCGCCGCAGTGTGTCTCTGGACGGTTATGCAGGTCTCAGGCGTAGCGCAGGAGCCGCCGAAGTCGGAGCCGGAGTCTCCGCTGCCTGCCCATCAGGACGCGCCCGCGCCTGAACCCCATGCCGAGCTGAAGGCGCTGGTGGAAGCTGCACGCGAACTGGTAAATGAGGGCAAGCATCAGGAGGCGCTTCAGAAAGCCGAGGAGCTGCTACAGCAAGCTCAGGCGAAGGGCGACAAGGTCGGCGTCGCGCAGGCACACCGTCTACGCGCATGGGCGTTGCAAAAACTAAACCGCTTGGACGAGGCGGCAAAAGCGTGGGAACACTCTTATGCGCTCTGGCAAGAGGTGGGCGACGGCGCGTTCATGGTGGAGGCATTGCTGGGACGGGCGTTTTGCCTGTGGCGCACAGACAAGGCGACGGCTGAAGGGCTGATTGAGCAGGCGTTGGCGCTCGCGAAGATGGAAGCAGAGGCGGAAAGACTGCTGGTGATGGCGGCTGTTTTATATAACGCAGGCGTAGACTGGCATCACCAGTCAGAGCTGGCACTTGTACAGCAGCTGTGGGGACGGGCGCTGGACATCTACAGTCGCCTTGCACCTAACTCGCTGGAAGTTGCACGCGTACTTAACAATCTGGGGGCTGTGACCCGATATCGGGGGGATTTGGTTTCAGCCCAACGATATTATGAGCAAGCGTTAGCGATTCGCGAACGCCTTGCCCCTGTCTCGTTGGAGTTAGCGTACTCGCTGCATAATCTGGGAAATGTGGCTACTGATCGGGGGGACTTAGACGGGGCGCAGGGGTATTACGAGCGGGCGTTGGCACTTTTTGAACGCCTCGCCCCGAACTCGCTGGAGGTAGCAAGCACGCTGAACGGCTTGGGAAATGTAGCTCTTAGTCGGGGGGATTTGGTTTCAGCCCAACGATATTATGAGCAAGCGTTAGCGATTCGCGAACGCCTTGCCCCTGTCTCGTTGGAGTTAGCGTACTCGCTGCACAATCTGGGAAATGTGGCTCTGATTAGAGACGATTTAGATGCGGCGCAGGGGTATTACGAGCGGGCGTTGGCACTTTTTGAACGCCTCGCTCCAAACTCGCTGGAGGTAGCAGCTACACTGAACGGCTTGGGGGCTGTGGTTCATGATCGAGGAGACTTAGCTTTGGCGCAGCGGTACTACGAGCAGGCATTAGCGATTCAAGAGCGCCTCGCCCCGAACTCGCTGGACGTGGCACACACGCTGAGCAAACTGGGTGCGGTAGCTCACTATCGAGGAGACTTAGCTTTGGCGCAGCGGCGATACGAGCAGGCATTGGCGATTCAAGAGCGCCTCGCCCCGAACTCGCTGGACGTGGCACACGCGCTGAACAGTCTGGGGATTGTAGTTCACGATCAGGGTGATTTAGACTCAGCCCTACGATACTATGAGCAAGCATTAGCGATTCGCGAACGCCTTGCTCCTGACTCGTTGGATGTGGCATCTTCACTACACAATCTGGGAAACGTAGCTGCTGATCGGGGGAACTTGGCTTTAGCACAGCGGTACTACGAGCAAGCGCTGCGCATCCACACCCGCATTGCTGCTAACTCGTTGGGCTTGGCAAACACGCTGAACAGCCTGGGGAGTGTGGCTTATACTCAGAAGAACTTGGTCTCAGCCCAGCGGTATTACGAGCAAGCGCTAGCGATTTTGAGGCGCCTTGCCCCTGACTCGGTGTTGATGGCGGGAGTGCTGCACAATCTGGGGAATGTAGCTTGCGGTCAGGGTAACTTTGCTTCGGCGCAACGCTTCTATGAGAAAGCGTTGACACTCTACAATCGCCTTGCCCCTGAATCGCTACAAGTGGCGAACACACTGAACGACCTTGCTCGGCTTGCCCTTAGCCGTAACCAGCCTCAGAAAGCCTTCCAGCTCCTGCAACGCGCCGTCGCCATAGTTGAACGCCAGCGTCAGCACATCGCCGACACTGAAACCCGCGTCCTCTTTTCCGAACAATACTTCTTCCCATACGCGCTGCTCGCCCTTGCCCACCTGCGCCTGAAGCAGCCCCACCACGCGGTCGAAACCTTAGAGCGCAGCCGCGCCCGCACACTAACTGAAAGCATGCACCAACGTCAGCTCACTTTCGCGAATGTGCCTAAGCCCCTGCAGGAACTACTGCAGCAGCAAGAGCGGCTGAATGAACGCCGCTTGCAAACCTATCGCGCCCTGCGCCAGACCGATCCGAAGGATAACGAAACCATCGCCCAACACCAGCGTACCCTGCGCATGCTCGACCAACAGCAGCGGGCGCTGGATAAGCAGTTGCACGAGCAGTTTCCCACTTACGCCGAGTTGCTGATTCCCAAACCGCTCACCCTCCAGCAGATCCAGGAAAGCTTGGAGCCAGGCACTGTCTTGCTCTACTATGCCTTGGCGGAGAAGGAGCTGCTTATTATTACGGTGTCGCGCAAAAGCGTGCAGGGGCATCGCGTTGCGCTCAAGCCGAAGGAGCTGGAAGGGACAATCCGTCGCTTTCAGGCAATCGTCGGCAAACCGCCGTTGGGACGCACGACGAAGGAGCGTCAGGAGCTACTCCCACTGAGCAGGAAGCTCTACAGCTGGCTGGTGAAGCCTGCGGAGGCGTCGCTGCGGGGCGCACGGCGGGCGCTCATCTGCCCCGACGGCGTTCTCAACCTTGTGCCTTGGAGCGCGTTAGTGGTCTCGGTGAACCGAAAGGGTCAGCCTGTTTACTGGATAGAACAGGTTGCGATATACCTGACGCCCTCGATGGGGGTTTATCGGCAGGCGCGTAGCGTGAAGCCTGCCTCGCAGAAAGTGGCGGTCGTGGCGGTATCAAACTACGGGGGTGTCGAGTTAGCTCAAGCGCGGTCTGCTACAGCAACGCTGCTGCGCCGTTCGGGAACGGGCGCGAAGTTAGCGAATCTGCCGCATGTCCAGGTAGAGGTCTCGCGGCTCCAGCAGTTATTCGGGAATCAGGCGCGCGCCTTGATGGACGCTGACGCCACTCCTGAAGAGGCGCGTGCGTTCGCTGAGGGGGCGCGAGTATTGCATTTTGCTTGCCACGCGCGAGCGGACAATGTAGACCCCTTAGGCTCCGTTCTCCTGCTGGCGCCTGCAGGCAAGGACGAAGGTTTGCTCACTGCCGCCGATGTGTTGACAGGCTGGAGACTGCGCGCGGATCTGGTGATGCTTTCGGCGTGCGAAACAGGGATGGGGGTGTTGCGTAAGTACGAGGGGATGTTCGGGCTGGCGCGCGCGTTTCTGTTTGCGGGGTGTCGGAGTGTTGGGACGAGTCTATGGCAGGTAGGCGACCGAAGTACGGCGATGTTGATGGGCGAGTTCTACACTCATTACCGGAAAGGCGTCCCGAAAGATGAGGCACTGCGCAGAGCGCAACTTAATCTCCTGCGCAACGCGCGTTATGATGATCCTTATTATTGGGCAGGGTTCCTATTGATAGGACATCACAAGTAAATATGAAGATGTTGTAAACAAATGTTGGTAGCCCACTCCCTATGACACTCGGACCTTCGTACACGCTCGCGGCGACCAGCCCGCTGGATTTGAGAGGCGAGATGGTATGCCAGCTGAAGTGAGCATGAGTGCAGAAATCCAGGATCTTCCCCCGAAACCCCGTCACAAAATTAGTTGCTCCCCCCTATATCGCAACAGAGCGTGCCAAAAACGCCAAACCAACAACAGGAGGAACAACATGAACAGGTTGCTACGCAGTTTCGGATGCTTGCTCACGGTGGCTTGTGCCACAATCACGACGCTTCATGCTCAGGCGCGGCTGGATACGGGATGGTCTATCGGCGGAGGGGTGCTAAGCAGCAACCAATCGCTCGACTCGACGCGCTACTTT
>JANXCK010000057.1 GCA_025060055.1 Fimbriimonadales bacterium
TCCTGGTCTCATTCGCGCCGAAGAGCTGCTCAAAACGGGCGCGCGCACCGTCGCCGTCGGATGCCCGTTCTGCATGATTATGGTCTCCGATAGCGTCAAGACCAAAGACGACACCGTGCCTGTGAAGGACATCTCGGAGATCCTGCTGGAGCGCATCGAGGCGATGGAGCCGCAGACAGCGCAGGTCGCGAATTAAGCCCTTCAAAGCTTGGAGCGCCTCGACTCGGTATGATGGCAAGAATGCCGTCGCACAGAGGAGGTAGAATCCTCTCGTTATGATGCGACTGGAGTATTTCTACCGTCCGCACCGTTCGAATCCGCGAATTCGGGAGTCAGAACCCAGCTTGAACCAGTTAGGGGGCACATTTTGGGTCTATCTGCACAACGGGACGCGCCGCCCTTACCCCGTCAGCTCGATTCTGCTCAACAAGCGCGATGTGGAGACGATTCGCCCTGGCAAGGGACTGAACTGGTATCGGCTCACGCATGAGCTTATCCCGCCCCGCACAACGGCGACGCTGATTTTGAACCTCCAGCGTGAGATGTTAAACAACGCGCCTATTGAGCTAGTAGTGCGCCTCGGCAGCGATATGGAGGTGTCCGCCCAGTTGGAACCGAGAGTGTGCCCCGCAGTGTTGGCGAGCGCGTGGCTGGAAGGGCGCAGGTTATGGTTGGTAGTGCGCAACGACGATACAGCGCGCCCGCTGCAAGTGGTGCGCGTGCGTGTGGACGGGCGCAGCCTGCGGTTTCGCGCCCTTGCGCCCGACGCCGAGCCGAACGGCGGCGTGAACTTCCTCGTGGCGACGCTGCCGCGGATGCCCGAACCGCATCGGAGCTTGCCCGTGCAGGTGGATGCGCAGCTCGGCGGGCAACCGTGGCTGCTGGGCGGCGCGGTGCGCCCGATGTCGCGCGTTTTTCCGCTCGGCGCATGGCGCACCAGCATCTGGACGAACGACGCCGAGCGCGCCGCATGGCGCGAACGCGGATTCGATACCTTCGTGTTCAACGGAACGCAGGAACTGACTGAGGTAGAACAGCGTGCCTTCACTGAGATTTGCCCGCGCGAAGGTGTCAAGGCGCTGCCCCACTGCGGCTTCCCACGCCCCGCCACCGCCTTCATCGAGCGCAACCGCCAAAATACGCACATTATCGCGTATATGATCAAAGATGAACCTGACTGGAGCGACCCCGCACGGTTTGACAACTGGCATGTTCCCGCCCTCTGCGAGCGCGTGGCTAAAGTGTTCCGCGACCGCGAGGGGATACCGCCCGTGTACCTGAATCTGGCGCGTTCACGGCGGTTCGGCGAGTTCGCCGAGATTCCCGACATCGCCTGCTACGACGCCTACCGCGTTGGCGCACCGATGGCGGATGAGGCGCCACCCAACGAGTGGGCAGGACTGCTGGAGCTGGCGGCAGCCTACACGGAAGATTTGCGTTTCAACTGCGAGCCGCTGCCGTTTTGGGTGTGGGCGCAGGGGGCGCACCCTTGGAACGAGCGCGTTTGGATTAACGGCGCGTTGGGGCGTGCGTGCCCCACACCTGAGGAAATCCGCGTGCAGCTATGGTTCCAGCTCAGTCGTGGCGCGAAGGGCGTGCTGTGGTTCATCGGCTTCGACGAGACCGAGTTCCGACGCCACTACATGGAGGCAAAAAACATCCCTGCGTTGCGCGCCTTGCCCGAAGGCGAGCGTGCCGCGTTAGTAGAGCAGCTCGTGCAGCACGGGCGCGAAGCTTTCGAGGAACAGACCCGCCTCAATCGGTTCCTGCAGCCGCTGTGCGACGACCTGCTGCGGATGGACTGGCGTCCGAACGGCGTGCGCGTGCTGAGCGCGACGAACCCGCGCAAACTGGACGCTACGATGCTGGTCGGCGAACGCGCTGCGGCGGTCTGGCTCACCAACTTTGACTACGAGATTCACCCGCAGGGCTATCGGTTCCGCGAGCAGCGCGGGATTGAGATAGAGGCGTTGCTGCCGCGCTGGCTGCGTCCCAAGACCGCCACGCTGAAGACGCCCGACGGCAGCGCACGACCGCTCGCTCTCCAGTCCGCAGGCGCAAGCACTGTGTGCGTGCGCATCGACGCGCTGCCGTTGCAAGTGGGCTTGGTGTGGCTCGAGTAGCTTGGGGTATCATGCGACTCGGAGGATGAGAGCAATGGCGCTTACCGAGACCCGACTTTACCCCGGCATGGGGCTAACCACCACCAAAGCCCCGTTTATCGAGATTGCGCGTAGTCGCGGCGAACTGTACATTGAGCAGCCCTACGAACTCTATTCCGAAGAGAACCACGAGGCGTGGCGACGCCTGTATGCCCGTATCCAAGACCGCTGGCAACGGTATGCCACGGAGAAGTTCTTGGAAGGCGTGTCCAAGCTGTGCTTAGACCCCAACCGCGTGCCGCGCCTGGACGATGTGAATCGGTTTCTTGCGCCGCTCACTGGGTTCAAGGCGAAGGCGGTTTCGGGCTATGTGCCCGCGTACATCTTTTTCGATTGTCTGCGTCGGCGCGAGTTCCCCACCACAATCACTGTGCGCGACATCAACTCGCTGGACTACCTGCCTGAACCCGACATTTTCCACGACATCGCAGGGCATGTGCCGATGCACACCGATAAGCGATTCGCCGATACCCTTGTGCGCTTTGGCGAGGCGGCGCACACCGCGGCTCGCCTCGTGCAGGAGATCAAAGACCCCGACCTACAAGTGCGGCGGATTATCAGCATTTTCCGTGCCCTTGCACGCTTCTTCTGGTTCACGATTGAGTTCGGGCTGATGCGCGGCAAGAACGGTGAGCTGAAAGTGTACGGCAGCGGCTTGCTCAGCTCCTACGGCGAAATCGCGCACGCTATCGAATCGCCCGAAGTGCAGCGCTACCCCATCCAACTGGAGTGGGTCATCAATCAATACTTCGAGATCGACCACTACCAGCCGCTGCTGTTCATCGTCGACTCGTTTGACCACCTGTTTGACCTTGTCGACCAGTTGGAGCGCTGGATGTTGGAGGGCAAGCTGAACAATGTCGCCCCAGGCGAGCCGAATATGAGCGAGGAAGACATTCGCAGTTTCCTGGAGGCGAGCGTAGACTGAGATGCAGAACCTGCGCTGGGTGTTGGCGTCGCAGTCGCCGCGTCGACAATCGCTGATGCGGCTATTTGGCACGCCTTTTGAGGTTCACCCTGCGCAGATTGAAGAGCGATTGCC
>JANXCK010000070.1 GCA_025060055.1 Fimbriimonadales bacterium
AATCAAGCCCGCCGACATCCAGCGCGAACTGCTGCGTCGCTTCAAGCAGTATATCTACTACTTCCCCGATGTCAACCCGGACACGCGCTACTTTGAGGCGATTCAGTTTCTGGCGGCGCGGGGCTACTTCCCCAGCGAGCGAATGGAGCCAGAGCAGCCCCTCACGCGCGGCGAGGCGGCGCGCATCCTGTGGAAACACCTGCGCACCCTCAAGCCCGACCTGCCCGAAGAGCGGTTTCAGGGGCTGGCGTTCACCGATGTCGTGTTCGGGCATCCTTACGCTGTGCCCGTGCAGAATCTGTTCCTGCTGGGCGTGATTGAGCGCACCGAGAACCGCCGCTTCAACCCCGACGAGCCGATTAGGCGCAGAGACTTCGTGCGCTGGTTCGTGCGAGCGATGGCGATTCTGGAGCCGGGCGCGTGGCAGCCGAAAGCGGGGCAGCTTTCACCGTTTGTGGATGTGCCCGCCGACGATCCCGACCTACCGTTTATTGCGCTGCTGGCGGAACGCCGCTTTAGCCCCGCCATTTGGGACGGCTTGGAGGCGTTCACGCCCGACGGTGTGCGTTTCCAGCCTGACGCGCCGCTTCGCAGGGCGGACGCAGCACAAACGATTTATCTGTTGAGTGGGCGGCTGTTTCGCTGAGTGGCAGGAGCATCGCCCGTTATGGGCTATATACCGATTGGGTCTTCAACTGTCATACGGCTAAAGCCGTTCCTGTGCAAGCGAAGCTGGTCTCTGTCGGCTGATAAGCCCGCGCAAGCGGGCTTGGTTTGCACAGGAACAGCCTCTGCCGTCTATGTCTCAGGCGGTCTCTTACACCTCCACATAAGCGGCTAAGCCGTGAATGCCTCCCTCGCGCCCGAAGCCGCTCTCCTTGTAGCCTCCGAAGGGGCTGGCGGGGTCGAACTTGTTATAGGTATTGCACCACACCACGCCTGCCTTCACCCGCGATGCAAACTCCAAGTATCGGCTACCCTTGTTCGTCCACACGCCCGCCGATAGCCCGTAGCGCGTGTTGTTGGCGATTCGCACAGCTTCGTCTGGCGTGCGGAAGGTCAGCACGCTCAGCACGGGACCGAAAATCTCTTCACGCGCGACGGTATGCGCCATGCTGACCTTCGTGAGGATAGTGGGCGGATACCAGTAGCCCTTGCTGGGCAAGGCGCATTCGGGCTGGTACAGCTCCGCGCCTTCTTGGACGCCAACTGCCACCAGCCGCTCGATTTTACGCAGCTGGAACAGCGAGTTAATCGCGCCGATATCGGTGTTCTTGTCCAGCGGGTCGCCGATGCGCAGCCGTTGCACGCGACGCTTGAGCTTGCGCACCACCAATTCGGCGATGCTTTCCTGCACCAGCAAGCGGCTGCCTGCGCAACACACATGCCCCTGATTGAAGTAGATTCCGTTCACGATGCCCTCAACCGCTTGGTCAATCGCGGCGTCCTCGAAAATCACGTGAGCGGCTTTGCCGCCGAGTTCTAAAGTGAGTCGCTTGCGCGTGCCCGCGACGGCTTTCTGGATTTGCCTGCCCACTTCCGTGCTGCCCGTGAAGGCGATTTTGTCCAGGTCGGGGTGCTGCACCAGCCACGCGCCCGTTTGCCCGTCGCCCGTGAGGATGTTGACCACGCCAGGCGGCAGGTCGGCTTGTTGGAACACTTCGCACAGCAGCAGTGCGGTCAGGGGCGTGGTCTCGGCAGGTTTGAGAACCACTGTGTTGCCACACGCCAGCGCGGGGGCAATCTTCCACGCTGCCATCAGCAGTGGGAAGTTCCACGGGATAATCTGCCCCACCACGCCCAGCGGACGCGGCGTGCGCCCTGCAAAGGCGTACTCCAGCTTGTCTGCCCAGCCTGCGTGGTAGAAAAAGTGCGCTGCGGCAAGCGGGATGTCCACATCGCGCGATTCGCGAATCGGCTTGCCCCCGTCCAAACTTTCCAGCACGGCGAACTCGCGCGAACGCTCTTGCAGAATACGGGCGATCCGAAACAGGTACTTCGCGCGCTCTTTGCCTGGCAGCTTGCTCCAGAGCGTCTCGTAGGCGTGGCGGGCGGCACGCACAGCGCGATCGATATCCTCTGCGTCAGCGTAGGCGACTTCCGCAAGCGGCTCCTCGCTGGCGGGGTTGAGACTCGTGAAGTAGCGTCCGCTGTGCGGTTCCACAAACTCGCCGTTGATGAACAAGCCGTAGCGCGACCGAAGCGCGACGATGCTGCGGTCTTCAGGGGCGGGCGCATACTCCCAGATGCCACCACGAGCCGTTTGACCGTTCTGACCGTTGCGGCGCATGTGAGCATGGTACGCGATTACGGGGGCGAATCCTGCCAGAGTGCGCCCAAGAGCAGGTATAATCGCGCTGTTGAGCATGGAGCGGAGGACGGCGAACCCTTCAGGCGACTGGGCGTCGCGCTTTCTGTGGCTGCTGATGACCCTGACGCTGACCGCGCTTGCCCTGTATGTCATCTGGTCAGTGCGCCATGTGATTAGTTTGATGTTCATCTGCGGCGCGATTGCCTACTTGCTGATTCCGCTGGTGGACTGGCTTGCGCGTTGGCGTCCGCGATGGGTGGCGGTGTTGGTATGGCGGGGTGTGGTGAGCCTGTGTGTGACGCTGGGGTTCCTCGCGTTGGTGGGAGTTGCGCTGGTGGCGTTTATCACGCCGTTTGTGAACGAGGCGCGTGATTTCCTGCGTGATTTGCCCCGCTACCAAGAACGGCTCAGCATGACCGCCTCCGAATGGCAGCAGGCGTACCAGCAGTGGTACGACAGCCTCACCCCGCAGGCGCAACAGTGGCTCGATCGGCAGCGGGAGTCGCTGCTGCGCTCGCTCAACCGCGCCACAGATGACCTGCAGGCAGCCCTGCAAAGTGCAGTCCAGCAAACAGGGCAGCTGATTAACTTGCTGGTGGAGTTGTTCCTAATCCCCGTGATTGTGTTCTACTTGCTATTCGATTCGCATCGGCTCAAGCGTGAGACGCTGCGCTGGACGCCTCCGCGCTATGTGCGATTGGTGCTAAGCCTGATGCAGGAGACGAACCGCGTGATGCGTGGCTACATCGTGGCGCAGCTGATTCTGGGCGTGATTGCGGGCGTTGCCACTTGGGTGGGGCTGCAGCTGATGGGCGTGCGCTACGCCGCCACGCTCGCACTGTTTGCGGGAGTCGCGCGTGCCATCCCCGTCATCGGACCAGTGGTGGCGGGCGCACCGATTGTGCTGCTGGGGCTGATTCAGGGCGGACTGGCGCTGGGCATAAAACTTACCCTGTTCATCACGGCGCTGTTCGTGGTCGAACACAAGATGATAATGCCCAAAATTATCGGTGATAGTGTGGACTTGCATCCAGTGCTGGTGATTATCGTGTTGCTGGTGAGCGGTAAGTTCTTCGGGCTGATGGGGATGTTTTTTGGTGTGCCTGTGGCGGTCATCGTGCGGAATGTGCTGTTGCAGCAGCGGCGCCGTGCGCGGGCGCGCCCGAAGGTGCATCGGCTCCCCGTCACAGAGCCGCTGGAAGCGGTTGCACCGCGCACAGGCACGGGAGGTCAGTAAGTGGATATTTTTCAAGCGATTTGGTTGGGCGTACTGCAAGGACTCACCGAGTTTCTCCCGATTTCCAGCTCGGCACACCTGATCCTGATGCGGTTCTGGTTCGGTTGGGAAATTGGCGACCCGCAGGCGGAGCTGGTGTTCGATGTGGCGTTGCATGTGGGCACGCTGACGGCGATCATGGTCTATTTCTGGCGCGATTTGACGCGCCTTGCGAGTGCAGCGTTCAGCAACGCTCCTGAACGCGCCCTCGACAAACGGTTGGCGTGGGGCGTGGTCATCGGCTGTGTTCCCGCCGCGCTGGTGGGCGCGCTGTTCGAAGAGCCGATAGAAGAGTTCTTCCGCTCACAATACACACTGATTGCAGCGTTGCTAATTGGGATTGGCTTGCTAATGGCCATTGCCGACTGGCGGGGGCGCAAGCAGCGAGCGCTGGAGTCGGTCGGGGTCGTAGATGCGTTGCTGATTGGCACGGCGCAGGCGTGCGCGTTGATTCCCGGTTTTTCGCGGTCGGGGATTACCATCGTTGCAGGGCTGATGCTCGGTTTGCAGCGGGAGGCGGCGGCGCGCTTCTCGTTCCTACTGGCGACGCCGATTACCTTCGGCGCGGCGGTGTGGTCGTTCCGCAACCTAACGCAGGGCGGGGTTCCTGCCGAGTTGTTCGCGCCGATGCTGGCGGGCGGCGCAGCGGCGATGGTCGTCGGCTGGCTCTGTATCGCCTTTCTGATTCGCTACCTGCGCACCCGCTCCTTGACGCCGTTTGTCGTGTATCGCGTGATTGTGGGGCTTGCCACGCTGGGCAAAATCTGGTGGGGCAGCTAACCCCTCAGCCGCTCCCGATACAGGTTCTGCGCCTCACGCTGCGCCACGCGCATCGGGTCGTAGGGGTCTACATGGATAGTGACGACGGCGGGGCGAAGCGCGTGCGCAATCCGTTTCTCTAAGGTGTCGGCGACCTCGTGCGCTCGCTGGAGGCTCCAGTCATTTGGCAGCACAATATGCACATCCACATAGCGCGTTGCCCCTGAACGGCGCGTGCGCAGGTTGTGATAGTTGAGCAAGTTCGGCTCCGAGCGCAAAATGTGGTCAATTAGCGCGATTTCCTCCTGCGGGAGGCGGTGGTCAATCAGTTCGTGGAACGCGCGCGTTGCCAGCTGCCATGCGCCCCGAAACAGCCACAGGGCAATCACGATTGCCAACAGCGCGTCGATAAACACCCAGCCCGTGAAGTAAATCACGCCCAACGCAATCAGCAAACCCAAGCTCGTCCAGAAGTCGATCATCAGGTGCTGCCCGTTGGACATCAGCGCGAGCGAGTGTGTGCGTTTGCCCACACGCCACACATATTGCCCCACGACAAGGCTGGTGAGCGTAGACAGTGCCATCACGCCCACGCCCCACTCCAACTGTTCCAAGGTGCTGCCCACAATCAGGCGGCGCACACCCTCAAGCAGCAGATAGCCAACGACGAGCATCAGCAAAATCGATTCACCAAAACCTGCGAGCGTCTCGACCTTGCCGTG
>JANXCK010000074.1 GCA_025060055.1 Fimbriimonadales bacterium
CTACCAGTCTCGGTCATAAAATACGACTGGCGCGCGAGGAGGCTCTGATGTCTCAGTCCGAGCTTGCCGAACAGCTCGGTGTTTCACAGAGTATGGTTTCGCAGTACGAGCTCGACAAGGTTGATATTACCGTCGAAACCCTTACCCGCATAGCCGATGTTCTAAACAAGCCAATATCTTACTTTTTCACCAACGGCGACACATTCCCCGTTTCAGAAACGGATCTTCTAATCAGGCGGATTCAAGAGGCAGTCTCAAATGGTCGCCTAAAAATCCCAATTCTCGGCAAGGTTCCCGCTGGCGACTGGCACGATGCTGGGTTGCCCGAAGCCGTCGATTACATCAGCCTCGATGAGTCCCTCGGCAAGCAGGCGCATTTCGCGCTGGTTGTCGAGGGGATGAGCATGCATCCAACGATTATGAGCGGGGATTTAGTGTTGGTGCAGCAAGGTCGGCTGCCCAAGAATCGGGACATTGTGGTGGTGCGCAACGAGAACGGCGAGGCGACGCTGAAGCGGTACATAAATATCAAGGGGCGGGTTTTCTTGAAACCTGACAATCCCGCCTACGGCGAGCCGACTTCTGAGGTGGGGATTCTGGTCGGTGTGGTGATTGGGGTGGTACGATATCTTGTGGGTTCCCCGAAATAGGCGTTGACTCCGAAATTTGGATACACAGGTGTTGACTCAAGTTTCACAGTTAAGTCAACGGGCGTTGACTCGCTTGAGTTCGTTGTTGGTGGGGTTTTGCAAAATTAGCGCTTTGGTTTGAGGTGGGAGGTTTTGCAAAATTCCCACAGCAATCGGCACTATCACCGCAACGCCACCGTACCTAAGTCAATCGGCACGGTCAGACTGCTCACGGTCACAGTGCGCTCGGCAGTGCGTTGGTCTTTGGTGAATACCAGCCGATACTGCCCTGGCAGCAGCCAGAGCTGGAACGCGCCGTCTGCGCGCGCCACGATGATCGACTCGCTGGCGGTAAGCGCGTCGGGCGGACTGTAGATGTCGATGCGCGTGCCGAGCGCGTCGCCGAACGACACCTGGATGACACCGCGCACATTGCCTGGCTGAACGGGCGGATTGTCGTCGGTTTGGGTCAGGACGAGGATGTCGCCGATATCCATCACGCCGTCGATGACGGGTTGGTCAGCCAAGAAGCGGCGCGGGATGTAGCCATCCTTGCGCACCTCGCCTTCGGGGTCGAGGACGCCCTCTGGGTCATAAGCGACGCCGTTGAGCGTGAAACGCCCTGTTGTGGCGTTGCTCGTGGCGCGTTGCCCCAGCAGCGTGACGGTCGCCTCGCCCACAGGCTCCTGAGTGAGCGCGTCCACTACGCGCCCCTGCACCGCAATTGCTTGCGAGCCGACATACAAATCGCCCAAGTCAACGGTCTGCCCTGCCTGCAGTGGGGGCAAGGTGAAAGTGAACTCAGGCAGACCAGGCGTGCGCACAATCAGGCGTGTGGCGTCAATCGGCACGCGCAGCTGGAACGCGCCTTCCTGTGCGCTGGTACGCACGCTTTGCGCCCCCACGATGACCGTCGCCTCAGGGTTAGGCGGCTGTCCCGTGCCCACCAATACCACGCGCCCCTGCAGCAGCGCGGAAGGACCGAACACGCCCCCACCTCCGCCACCGCAAGCAGAAAGCACAACAGTTAGCACCAACGCCCACAAGCCATACAGTCTGCGCATTGCTTTCACCGTGTGATTACAATCGGAATCGTTGCCCGCGCCACGCGCCCGTCGCGATCGACCGCCTCCACATACGCTAGGTAGCTGCCTGGCGGCAAGGCGCGCTCTTGGAAGTCACGCCCGTTCCACACGAGGCTCTGCACGCCCGCCCCTGTGGCGCGGCTGGGCTGCAGAACGCGCAGCGTCTCGCCTCGCGCGTTGCGAATCTCGGCGCGGACAGTCGCCTCGCCCGTGAGTTGGAACTGAATCGTCGCCTGTCCGCTGCGTGTGGCGGTGGCGGTGAGGTTCACGATGCGCACAGGCGCAGCAAGGCTTGGCTCAATCGCCACGCGCAGGGTTTGCGCCCCTGTAGGCGTGAAGCGGTAGAACGCGCACTGGCGCATGTCGACGCGCACGCCTGTGGTGGGGTCTTCCAGATAGATTCGCCAGCGGCGCGGCGTGCCCTCAGGAACGCGCCAAGTCAGCGTATGCTCGCGGTTCGGCTCGGCGGGCGCGATGTGGAGCGTCCATTCCTGCCTGCCTGCGCGGGGCTTGATAGCTTGGGCAAGCAGCTGTGCGCCCTCGCCCTGCACGCCGAACGCGCTCATGCCAGGCAGCGCGGGTGGCGCGTCGTGGTTGTAAGCATGAGCGCGTGTGCGCACTGCGTCGTCCAGCCCCACTACGACGACACCACCGCCCACAGGCGACTGCAAAATCAGCTCCATCGCCCATGCTGGCGTCTGCTCAGCAGCACGCGAGCGTCCTACGCTTCCCACGGGCGGCGGCACCAGCAAAGTGACGCCCTCTGGACGCAACACTCGAATCCAGTAGGCGCGTCCTGGCTCCAGTTGCGTCGCCTGCACATAGGTCCCAAACGCGCCCAGCGTCCACACACGACTGCCCACCAGCGGCGGCGCGCCGCCAACCGACTCGGTGGCGGTCTCCCACGACACAGGCGCACTGAACTGATGCACCACCTGCAAACTGCCCACAGGCACGGGCTGATTGAACGGCACACCCACCAAGTTCCAGCCGGGCTGCAGCGGGATGGCGAAGGGGCGGTCGGTGGGTGGCGGCTCGCCCTCAATCGTCACATTCAAGGGGCTACTGATTTGCAGGAAGTAGCCCACGCCAGGCGCAGGGGGCGGGATGGCAGGGTAGTAGGTGTAGCTGAACTGCTCCTGTCGCCACTGCGCAAGGCGCAGCTGGCTTGCGGGGATGCGCAAAACCTGCGCCATATCGGTCTGATACGGGCGCAACGGCAGGCTAATCATATGCAGCCCTGCGGGGCGACTCAAGTCGAAGCTGCCTGCGGCTGCGTTCAGATACACCTGCACATAGTGGAAACCGATGCCCGTGTTCGTGCGCCAAGTGCCTACTTCCTCGCCCCGCGCGTTGAAAAACCGCAAGGTAGCCGTCCGTTCGCGCGACAACACCTCCGCGCTCAGCAGTGCGCCAAACGCGCCCTTGTCCACAGACACGGTGCGCGTCTCCGTGCCCAGCTGAATCTCCACCGTGCCGTTCTCAAGCCCAAACACCACGCCGAAAAAGTTGTTGCGGAAGTTCACACCCTGCACCTTACTGCTGGGGTAGTAGACGCGCACGCTTTCTGTGCCGACGCTGAAGTCCACCGTGAGCCGCTGATTGCCCGTCTCCGTGCCGACAAAGCTGGGCACGACGGAGCCTGTGCCTGCCCGAATGTCCACCCGCTCGTACTGGGGCGAGAGCGTGAGGCGGTTGAAGTTGTAATCCCAGTAAACGGGGTAGCAAGTGCCGTTCAGCAACGCTTCATCCCAACGGTCGCCGACGCGCGTGGTCTGAAAGTAGGTCAGGAACACGGTGAACACCGCCTGCTCGTCGGGCTGCAGCCCCGAAGCATAGGGCAACACCTGCGCGTGGAGTTTGCGCCCGTAGGTCACGCTGGTATCCAGAATATACTGGCGCCGCACCCACTGGTCAAACGACACGCCCTCCACGGTTGGGTTCGGATTGCCCGAAATCGCGGCAAGAGTCTGCTTAGCAAGGCTCAGCAGCCCTGCCGAGTCGCCGCGCAAGGTCGGGGTGTAGTTCTGGTAATACCGTCGGTTGAACTCGCGGAAGAAGCTGGGGTACTCAGTGGCGAGTTTGAGCCACACGGAGCCTGCCATTTGGTAGCGCACGAGCCACAGCCCGCCCGTTGTGCCCCCCGCAATCGGCGGCTGGCGCAGCGACGGCGCGATGAAACTCGGTGTGCCCAGCGTCGGCTGGTTCCACGCATCGTAGTAGGGGCGCGCGTCGTATGTGTTGTCCAGCGTCAGGTCGATGAAGTCGGGGTTCAGCCCTGTCAGCCTTCGAAACGCCGCGCCCCGCGCAATCCGAACAGTCACAGCGCGAGCGAAACCCGCCTCCCACACATCGTAAAACGGCGCGATATCGGCGTGGAACGCACGCACCACCAGATACAGCAAGTTCACCGCTGCTGCCTCACGCGAGCTGTAGAATGGAAACAGGAAGCGGCTGTTGCTCACATCGTAAACCCCGCCCACCACCGCGTCGCGGTCGCCAATCTCGTCGTCGAAGTTCACCACTTGAATCGTGAGCGTGCGGGCAGGCTTGCCGTACTCGGCTTCCACAAGGGCAGGAGCAGCATCCAAAACGGTTTGGAGCGTCTCTTTGTAGGCTCTGGGAAACGGGTTCGTGCCGTCGACAATCTGAAAAACGAGCGTGCCGTTGCCCAAGTTGTCGGAGCGTGTACGCCCTGGCAGAATCAGTTCGCCGTTGCATCGCAGCACCACTGTATGCAGAATCGGTAGCCGAAAATCGTCGGGGAGCAAGCCAAGCTGTTTGTAGAGGCGAATCTGTGCGCGTGCGCCCTGAATCTGCGCGCGCGTCGCCCGCTCCACATGCGCCCGTATCAAGCGATCGATTGCCTCAGGCGAACGCCCTGCGCGGTCAACATCTACAACAATAACATTCTGCGGACCGTTGCTGACCGTCTCGAAGGGGCGGTTCACAATGTTGCGATACACCTGCGCCTGCGCAAGCGCGCTGATTAGAACCGCCAGCGCTGTTAGCGTGCGTTTTATCCCTGCCTTCATCGCTCCCTGTTTTAGACGCACAAGGCAAGCGGAGGTTTTCAGAGACTGCTAAGAAAGAGCGCATATGCCTAAGAGATTATCTAAGAAATCGGGCAGGCTTTCGTAGCGTCGGTGTCTCGCCAACGCCCCTGCGTGGCACGGACAGTCGTGTCCGTGCCCTGGTCGGCGAGACGCCGACGCTACGCAGTAGGACTTTCTGAACGGCTTGAGCCGTTGGGTGCATCCGCCATTTCTTAAACAGTCTCTCGGAGACTGTTTATCCATGCAGGTAGGCTTTCGTAGCGTCGGCGTCTCGCCGACGGATTAACGCCCTCTTGACGCTGACGCTATTAGGAGGTATACTTAGGATACGACCATGCGAAACCTACTACTGCTTGTGGGCTGTGCGCTGGTTCTGGGTATCGGTTGGGCGCAAGCGAAGCCGCCTGAGTCGGTACAAGCGAAGTTGACCGCACTGCGCCAGCTGACTGAATTCCGTCTTATCCAGCTCGCTGATACCTACTGGCACGACGGGCATCACTACAAGACGATGGCGTTGATGTTCGTGCTGATAGAGTACGACCCGCACGATGTGGAGAACATTAGCGGCTTGGCGTGGCTGCTGGATGGCTACGGCGAAACGGCGCGGGCAATTCAAGTCTACCAGCGCGGGATCCGTCTCAACCCCGACCGCTACGATATCTACTATGACCTCGGCTTTGCGTACCTCAACAAGCGCCAATACGAGCAGGCGTTGCCCTACTTAGAAAAGGCAACCAGCTTCGCAAACGCGCCCGTCTTCGTATGGAAAACTCTGGCACACTGCTACGAGCGACTCGGACGCTACGAGAAATCGCTCCAAGCGTGGGAAAAAGCCAAGCAGATAGACCCCAACGACGCTGCAGTGGAACCGAACATGGAGCGCGTGCGTAAGAAACTGCAGGAGGAGCGTGCTACGGCTCCTGAAAACCACTAACGGGGGATGAGAACATGTCGCCGATTGACCTGCTTATCTGGTTCCTGCGCGGGATTACAATTATCTTGGTGATTAGCGTGATTTTTTCGTGGATACGCTTCGCGGGTGGGCGGGTTCCGCGCTACAATCCTATCGTTCGTTTTATTGACCGCGTGAGCGACGCAATTTTGGAGCCGATTCGTCAAGTGCAGAACCGCCTGCTGCGCAGCGTGGGCATGAGTTATATGCCCATCGACTTCTCGCCGCTGATTGCGATTATCTTTATTCAGTTCTTAATCGCGTTGCTGGCAGGGCTGCGATGAACGAGCCAAGACGACTCACGGTGCTGGAGATAGAGACCAAGCGGTTCCGCAGGCGACTTCGGGGCTATGACCCTACGGCAGTGGACGCTTTCCTACACGAGGTGGCAGCGCATTACGAGGAGGTTCTCACCGAGAACCGTCGGATGCGTGAGGAGCTTGTTGGGCTGCGCCAAGAGGCGGAACGCTACAGGGCGATGGAAGGCGCGCTCAAGGAGTCGCTGGTGCTGGCGCAGCGTAGCGCCGACGAGACCCGCAGCAACGCCCACAAAGAGGCAGAGCTGATTGTGCGCGAGGCGCGGCTAAGAGCCGAGCAGATTGTACGCGAAGCGGAGCAGCGTGCGCAACACCTCATTTCCGAGACCGAGGCGCTGGAGGCGCGTAAACGCGCCGTCGTGATGGAACTGCGCGCACTTCTGCTGACCCATCTGCAGGCATTAGAGCCACTCTCCACTGAGGCGTCAGCCGCTGCGGTGGTACCGTCGGCAGAACCGCCTTCGGAAAATGGCGCATCTATGCCCCTGAGTGCCCCCGCACCTTCAGCCTGTGTCTCCAACAGCAGCGAGCTGCCTACAGAGGGCGTATAGCCACAGGGTGATTGGGAAACCCGCTTCGCGGCGGAGCAGACATAGGGGCATGCCTCCGTGCGCGCCCAAGGTCAAACAGTCCTATTTCTCGAACTCTGTGTAGAGCAGGTGGCTTGGATGCCTCACCTAAGAGACTGTCTAATAAGAAATCGCCCAGTACGCCTGACGGCTCAAGCCGTTCCTGCGCAGACCAAGCCGACCTCCGTCGGCTTTCAGCCCGCGCAGGTGGGCTTGGTTTGCACAGGAACGGCTTGAGCCGTGTTTCACTTGACACCCCAATCGGTATAAGCACTACCGCAGCGGAATCCCCGCAACGGTTCCCCCGTGCGCGCTGGCGCGACGCGAGGCGAGCAAGCAGTAGCTGCGCTCGCCATTTCCTGTGGACAGCATGGTCGGC
The DNA here is from genome assembly GCA_025060055.1 of Fimbriimonadales bacterium. Taxonomy (GTDB): domain Bacteria; phylum Armatimonadota; class Fimbriimonadia; order Fimbriimonadales; family GBS-DC; genus GBS-DC. The sequence continues at coordinate 6,988 of JANXCK010000074.1, forward strand.
AGGTACTCTGCGCCCAGATGCATCACCTCCGCGCTGAACTCAAAGCGATTGTAAGGGTTCTCCAGCGTAACGGCGCGGAAGAGCGCTTCATGTTGGTTCTCGACCCCTGTGTCGCGCTGCGCCAGCACATATACATAGGTCGCGCGGCGGTCTGCACGGCGCATCAGGCGCACAGTGGCACTTCGAAGGGTAGCCCCTTCGCCAAAGATGGGCTGCGGGTAGTGCGCCAGGGGCGTCCCTGCGCGGGCGTGAAACGCGTACAACGCCCCAGAGCGGGTGACGACAGCGCCCACCTCGCGCTCATGGGAGGCGACCACAGGTGACACCAGCTCCTCACTGAGGGTGCGCCGCCAAAGCGGCAGCAGCTGGTTAGGATTGAGTGCAACCAGTTCGCGGTTGCCGACACGCGCCAGCAGAATGCGTCCAAACGGCGTTGGTGCAAGGCTGTGAATCGGTTGCGTTGCGGACACGCGGCGCGTCGCGCGCAGGTTCCCCGTGACCGCATCGATCTGGGCAATCCAGCCGTTTTGAGTGCCGACATAAAAAGTCCGTCCCATCAGCACCAAGTTGGTGGAGAATGCGCCGTAGGTACTGGGCAGGGGTGCGCTCTGTCCTGCCCGAATGCCATCCTCGCGAATCGCATGGAGCCGCCCGTCGCTTGCTGCCACATACTGTCGCCCGTTGAAAACTAACGGCTCCAGATCGAGGCGCGGCGACACGCCTTGAGGGAACTGAACAACCACAAACGGGTCGCCTGCGCCACTGCGTTCTTGCACGCGCGTTATGTCGAGCCGAACCAACTGGTTGCCGCGTCCCGTGAACCAGCCGTTGCCCAGCACCACGCTGAACCCTGTCGGGATGAAGTTGTTCAGGGTACGCCCCTCCAGCCGCTGATTGCCCAATAAATCGCCGTTGGGGGCGGTCGCCTCGACAGCGTCGCGCGTGTAAAACACGAGCGTCTCGCTGCGTGCAGGGTCAGTGCCCATCCAGAACAAGCGCCCTTGGTGCAGCACAGGCGCAACGAACTGGGTGTGGCTGCCATAGCACCAAGCGCGAGCGCGTACCCAATCTAAGCGCACGACACCTGCGACGAACTCGCCCAGCACCTGCTGACTGCCGTTGCTCGCCGTTGCTTGCAGGATTGACCACGCGCCATCGGTTGGCGTACCGCCACTGGGCGGCTGCATCCGCACCAAGTAAAGCATGTCGCCACCAGGTTCGATGACGCTACCGACGCCGTTTACGGGCGCGCTGCGCCAGAAATCGCCATCTCCAGAGCGGTTTTCGCGCAACTCTACAGTCCAGCTGGGGGAGGCAGTTAGCTCGTAGGATGCCAGCGCGAACCCCAATCGATCCCAGCCGTTGCCGTCATTGAGGAGACGCACGCCGAACACAGCGTGTCCTTGCCGAATTGATTGCCCCGAAGGCGACTCCAACTGCCACCGCCAGCGAACAACCTGTCCGACTCGTACTTGCGCCTCGCTGGAAAGCGCAAGCAGCTGATTACCTGTGCTTGCTGAGGCGCGGAGCTGGAAGGTAGTACCTGCCCAAAGCATGCCGTTTGGCGCGCGCAACCTGTTATGAGGTACATCGGCTAACGCGAGCGCGCACGCGCTTGAAACTCCCCACAAGACGCCCCACAATCGTCCCATCGGTCGCATCCTCCCGAAGGGACTGTTTCCATCTTGCGGCGCGGTTCATGCAGGTAGATATGGGGAAAAGGGGCAGGGGCATCGATAGGCAGCGCGAAACAGCCTCGCCATGCGGTTCGAAACTGCCTGCGCGTAGAACGCTTCGCCCTGCAGCACGACGCCCCCGAACTCGGTCGGTAAGTCTACCCCGCTTTGTAGCAACTTTCGTGCCAAACAGGGCAAAAGCGCACCCTCACACACAATTCCCCCCCACTATCGCCGCGGATCGTAGCGGTCAATACTACCGTCGGGCGTCCAAGTCTGCTCAAAACGATGCCACTTCGCGTGCCCGTCGACATACACATAGTTTGCCCCGCCACTGTGCCATGTCATCGCCAGCTCCCGTTGCGGCTCGACATAGTACACGCTGCTGCACTCATTAGGAAACCGCCAAGCCCCTGGATGATAGTGGTCAGTGGTTGTGTTCTCTTTGACTTCGGCGATATAGATGGTGCTGGCGGGCGAGACGATAGAGGCGAGATGGTTGTAGCCAAGGCAGTCCTGTTCGCCCCAAAGGGCGGGCAGCATCCAGAAGTTCGTGCCGTAGGACACGCGGCGTGGCGTGCGCTGTCCGGGCAGCGGGCGCTCCCAGTTGACGCTGGGGTCGCTGGGGCAGCGGTAGAGCAGGCGTGTCCGCGCGTATGGCTCTAAGGTGAATAACCAAGTCCAGTACGCGCCTGACCCCGTGTGGCTGTCCAGCGGAAACCGCTCATCGTAATCTTGCAGGTACATCTGCACGGCGAACCCCATCTGGCGCATGTTGCTGAGGCACTGGGTCTGCCGCGCTTTTTCCCGTGCCTGCGCAAACACGGGAAACAGTATCGCCGCTAAAACCGCGATGATAGCGATCACAACTAACAACTCGATCAGCGTAAAGCCTGTGCGTTTCATCAAGTTAGCCTCCCACGACTTGGGCTACGGTGCCTGGCGCTGCACGGACAGGACTGTCCGTACTACAGGTGGCTTGGACAGTCTTGTCCAAGCACAGCATGGGCAAGATGCCCGTGCCACTGGGGACGGGGCGACGGCGTGGACGCCGTCGCACCCGTTTCTGCGCTCACGCTCGCGTCGGCCTCCGACGGCGCAGCGCAGTGAGTCCTGCCAAACCTGCGCCGAGTGCCAGCAAGCTCGCTGGCTCAGGCACGAACTCCAGCGTGTACTCCACCGAGTCGT
>JANXCK010000135.1 GCA_025060055.1 Fimbriimonadales bacterium
CTCGCGCCGTCCGCCCCCTTTGGCGAACCAGCGTCCAATAATCTGCTCCGTCCAGCCCTCGCCCTTGCGCCAGCCATAGGTGTTCGCCGTGTCGAAAAAGTTGATGCCCAAATCGAGGGCGCGATCCATAATGCGGTGCGATTCCTCCTCGCTGGTATGCGGTCCGAAGTTCATCGTGCCAAGGCACAATCGGCTCACCAGCAGACCCGAACGCCCAAGATGAACATATTCCATGGTTCCTTCACCTCCGTGTGCGACTGTTCTAAACCAATCCCCACTGCTTCAGCACATCCCACACTGGGGGTCGCTCCCAGAGCCAGCGAAGTTCTAGCCACAACCCCTCCAGCACCCGACTGCGATACACACCTTCCGAACCGCTGAACGCCACCCGATACGCGCCCGTCTCGTCCAGCTGGAAAAACTCAGCGTACTGGCGATCGGGGTCAATCAGCCAGTATTCAGGCACACCCGCCGCCTCGTACTCGGCGAACTTCTCACCACGATCGATGGCGCGTGTGGTGGGACTAAGTACCTCCACGATGAGGTTGGGGGCGCCGTCGAAGTACTGTTCGGTCATCTGGTTGAGGCGATCGTTGAGGATGACGACGATGTCGGGTTCGCGCGAGCGTTGTCTGCCATCGGGCAAGGTGAGTTTCACTTGCAACGGTGCGGTGTATACATAGCCCATCTGATGTTGGTCTTCAACCCACGCCGCAAGCAACTTGACGATATAGCGGTTCTCGTGCTGGTGCTTGAATGACACAGGCATTTTGAGGATCACCTTCCCGTCGACCCATTCGGCGTGTGTATCTTCGTCGAGCCACTCGATGAACTGCTCGAAGCTCACGGGTTCGGTAGGTACGGGCTTGCTTGGCGTGTAAGTGGCTGGCTCCACGACTCTCACCTCGCTGTATGATACCCTATTCATCCAACGCCTCGCCAGCGCCACGCGGCACTCGAATTGAGTCCACAATCTCTTGAATGTGCGCGGGCGGTGGGGGCGTGAGGCGCGAGACAATCAGCGCCGTGATGAGGTTCAGGAACATCCCCACGATGCCGATGCCTTCCGCGCTAATCCCGAAGAAGTCTTTCAGGTACGGCTCTGGCACACCGAACAGCTGCGGGGCGCGCATCAGCGCAATCATCGTGGTCGTGAAGCCCAAGCCCACAATCATCCCTGCAATCGCGCCCTGCGCGTTCATCCGACGATCGAAAATACCCAACAGAATCGCAGGGAACAGCCCTGACGCGGCTAAGCCGAAAGCGAACGCCACCACCTGCGCCACGAACCCAGGCGGGTTGATGCCCAGATACGCTGCCGCGAACAGCGCGGGCACCATCGCCAGTCGCCCTACCAGCAAGCGCAAGCGTTCAGGCGCGCGCGGATTGAACACGCGGTAATACAAATCGTGCGCCACCGCGCTGGACATCGCAATCAGCAGCCCCGACGCCGTAGAGAGCGCCGCCGCCAACCCGCCCGCAGCCAACAACGCAATCACAAACGGCGCCAGCCGCGCCACCTCTGGCGTGGACAGCACAATAATATCGTTGTCTAAATGCACCTCGTTCGCGTTGCTCATATCGGGCGTGCCAAAATCGGGCTTGCCACCCTTTTCCTTGAACGCCTTGCCCTTCGCAAACTGCACTACCCCGTCGCCGTTCTTGTCCACAATCTTGAGTAGCCCTGTCTGCTCCCACTTGGCGACCCACTCGATTTGGCGCACTTGCTCAATCGGCTTGCCGTTCAGCGTGCTGATGAGGTTGTAGCGGGCGAACATCGCCAGCGCGGGCGCGGTGGTATACAGCAGCCCGATGAACAGCAGCGCCCAAAACGCCGAGTAGCGTGCCGAGCGCACATCGGGCGTCGTGTAGAACCGAATAATCACATGGGGTAGCCCTGCTGTGCCCACCATCAGCGCGCCCGTAATCGCCAGCACATCAATCATCTGCTTATCGCGGAACGGCGCAGTATACTCGCCAAACCCCAACTCCACCTGAATCTGGTTGATGCGCTCGCTGATGTCGCTAAGCGCAAACGCCAGTTGCGGGATGGGGTTGCCCGTAATCAGGTACGCCAGCGCGAAGCCAGGAATCAGATAAGCGATAATCAGCACGGCGTACTGTGCTGCTTGCGTCCAAGTGACGCCTTTCATCCCGCCCAAAATCGCGAAGAACGCCACCACCGCCACGCCCAACAGCACGCCCTGCGCAATGTCGATCCCCAAGTAGCGACTGAACACAATCCCCACACCGCGCATCTGCCCCGCCACGTACACCAGCGAGATGAAAATCGTCGCCAAAGCCGCGAGGGTACGCGCAGTGGTCGAAGCGTACCGATCGCCCACGAAGTCGGGCACGGTGAACTTGCGATACTTGCGCAGATACGGAGCGAGCAACAGCGCCAACAGCACATACCCCCCTGTCCAGCCCATCAGGTAAATCGCGCCATCATAGCCTAACGCGGAAATCATCCCCGCCATCGAAATGAAGCTCGCTGCACTCATCCAGTCGGCGGCGGTCGCCGCGCCGTTCGCCACAGGCGGCACGCCCCGACCTGCTACATAAAACCCCTTCGTGTCCCGCACCCGCGATGCGTAGCCAATGTAGATGTACAGCGCGAAACTCAAGCCGACCACTAAGTAAGTCCATGCCTCAACGGACATCGTGCGCCCCTCCTATTCGTGGACATCGTACTGCCTGTCCAGCGCGTCCATCCTGCGGGCGTACACCCAGATGAGAATGATGAATACATAGATACTGCCCTGCTGGGCGAACCAGAACCCCAGCGGTACGCTCCCGAGGCGAAACTGGTTCAGTTGCGGCGCTAAGAGGATGCTCAACCCATACGCGACGATGAACCACACGGCGAGCAGCGTCGCAATCAAGCGCACATTCGCACGCCAATACTGGCGAACATCAGCCCGCTGTCTCATGCGTTGAGGATTCGCCGTCTCGCCATCGGATTCCTATGCGCAGCAGCGGTTTCAGCCCGAACCACAACATTGTAGGGGCACATCGCTTGCCTCAAACGCCGACAGAAACAGCAAAATGATTTCTCCATACGGTGAGATCATTGAGACTGTTCAAGAAGTCGTACCGCGTAGCGTCGGCGTCCCGCCGACGCAAGCGACTCGTGGCTTGGGCGTCTCGCCCAAGCACCCAGTGGCTTGGACCGTCGTGTCCAAGCACATGCACGGACAGGACTGTCCGTGCTACGGATGCACGGGCAAGAAGCCCGTGCCACGCAGGGGCGTCAGCGAGGCGCCAACGCCAAAAGCCCGCTCGCATTCTTAAACAGCTGCGACGGCATTCGTGCCGCCGCAGGCGATGGCAAGAATGCCATCGCCCCAGATATTGTTGCTTTTGTCAGGGCGCGCACGGGGGCGCGCCCCTACACAAGCCCCGTAGGGGCAGACCCCTGTGTCTGTCCCGCATAAGGGGAGGCTTTGACATTTGAGGCACTTAGCAGCAACCACGCTGCGCCTAAAGTTCTAAGCAGGGGATTCACTGTCCGTGCCGAACTCTGGAGACACCTCAGAGAGACTATTCAAGGGCAAACGGCTGAAGCCGTTGCTGTGCAGACCAAGCCCGCCTGCGCGGGCTATCAGCCGACGGCGGTCGGCTTCGTTTGCAGAGGAACAGCTTGAGCCGTCGGGCGTAGCACGCCATTTCCGAGTCGGTCTCTAAGGAGGGAGGCGACGGATGAGCCTTGCAGCGTGGTCGGTAGGAGGCGTTTGTTTCGGCTTAGGGCTGGTTGCGGCGTTGATGGCGCGTGCGCGTGCCCTGATGTTCCCCGCCTTCGCGTTGCCGTTGGTGTGGCTGCTTGCGCTGCTGGCGTTCGGGTTGACCTTGCCAACAGAACCTGCGCCCTATTTTCAGGCAGGGGGCGCGCTCGGATGGGGCGTCTTGACCGCGTCGGGACTGTGGCTGATGGGCGCGTATGTGGGCAGTCGGCTGCACTACGAGTGGCTGGGCGCGTTGCTGCCGATGGCAGCGCCCGTGCTGGCACTGCTGTTAGCACGCGAAGGGCTGTTGCCCGCGTTGTGGGGCATCGGAATTGCCACAGGGCTGATATGGCTGTTGCTGGGGCGCGCGTGGGAGTCGCTGGAGAGCGTGGCGCTCAGCGTGCTGGCGCTGAGCTGGACGACGGGGCTGGCGCTCTACGCGGGTGCGCCCCGTTGGTTCGGCGTGTGCTTAGCAGGCGCGGGCTTAGCCGCGTTTGGACTGGCGACGCTGCTGGCACGCGCAGGGCGCGTCGGCTGGAGTCTTAGCTACATCCTGCTTTTCGGCGGCTTTACGCTTACAGCAGTGGGCTATCGGCTTGCAGGGTCAGATGCGCCGTGGCTGCAACTGGTGTTGCTGACCCTGATTGCGGCGACACTCGCACGCGGATTAGCGGGCAGTGAACTCTGGTCGCGCTACGCGCTGCTGGTGTGGGTCGGGTTGCTCGCGGCGGCGTTTGCGACGATGCGCGGGTTCGGCGTGGCAGTATGCGCTCTGATGACGGCGCTGCACGCGCTGGTGATGACCCACCGCGCATTCACGCGCGCCAGCACCCATGAGAACGCGCTTTATGTGGCGGGGGCGTTGTTGTTGGTGAGCGTGCTGGGCTTTCGGCTGTTCGCCCTGAGTTATCCGCTGCGCCCCCCACGCGCCGATGTGTATATCTACTTCACGCTAATCGCGTTCCTAATTGCGCTGGTTGGGCTGGGCGCGTTGGCGCTGTGGTGGAGCCAGCGCGGGGCACATGCGCCGCTGTGGCGGGCGTTGGTGGCTGGGTTTTGGGCGTCCGCTGCGCCCTTGGCGCTCACGGCGGTTTTCTCCGAGCGCGCCGCGGCGGGCTGGAGCGTGGGCGCGTTGGGCGCGGCGCTGGGCGCCTACCTGTATGGCAACACGCTGTTTCGTTGGCTCGCGCCGCTTAGTCTGCTGGGGCTTATCGTGGTGCTGCCACTGGGCAGTATTGCAGCGGTGTTCGCCGATGCGCCGCGCGCCACGCGCATTGGAATCGCCGTCGGCTTGGCTACTGCGCTCGCGCTCACCGCCATCCTGATTGCCGTGGTGGACAGGGAACAAAATTCGTCTGCATAGCAGTGGCTTTAGCCGTCAGGCATATCACACGATTTCCTAAACAGTTTCCTATGCAGCGATGCGGTTGCGCCCCGCTTGCTTCGCTTGGTAGAGCAGCATATCGGTACGACGGAACCACTGCTCAGCGGTCTCGTTCGGGAGCAGCTCGCTCACGCCGATGGAGACCGTAATCTGCACCGATTCTCCTTCCGCGACGGGAACGGACTGCCGTCGTATCTGTTCGGCTAACTGCTGCGCGAGTTTACGCGCATCGCGCAGCCTCGTCTCACGCAAAACTGCCACGAACTCCTCGCCGCCGTATCGCGCCGCGAAGTCACTCCTGCGCTTGCATACGCGCACGATACTCTCGGCAACCGCTTTCAACACAGCGTCGCCCACCGCGTGCCCATAGGTGTCGTTCACCTGCTTGAAGTAGTCGATATCTATCAGCAGCATCGTAGCGGGGTAGCCAAACAGGCGGTTCAGTCCGACTGTGTGCTGGAGGTGGTCTTCGAAAGCGCGACGGTTGTACAAGCCCGTGAGGGGGTCGGTGGCACTCTCACGGCGTGCTTGTGCCAACTCGCGCATCAGGTGCTGGATTTGTCCCTGCAGTTGCTGCAGTGTCCGCTGATGGCGTTGCTCGCGCTGTTCGAGGGCGTCGCGGATGGTCTGCAGGGCTTGACGGAGTGCGTGGACATCCAGCGATTCGGCACGCTGGGTCTGCGCACTGAGCTGCTGCACTTGCTGCTGAATCGTTGCGTCGCTCTCCGCGCCTTCCTGCGTCATTTGGGAGAGCGCGCTGATGAGGCTCCACGCTAAATCGCGCAGGTCATTCAGATGCCCCTCGACGAACGCCTGCTCGTCGCGTCGCTGTTCAAGCACGAAAGCGGCAACGCCCTCGTAGTTCCCCAAATGCGCCCGCTCGCTGAGCTGTTGAAAGGCGTGGCGCGTCGTCTCGCGGCGACGACGATGGGTCTCGAAGGCATACTCGCCCAGAATTGACAAGATGCGGGCAAGCAGCTGGCGTTCACAAAGCGCTCGCTCGCCGACCACTCGCCGCAGCCAAGCCTTGAACGAATTCACAAAGCCAATTATCGGCGTGGGGCGGTATAATCCCAACCATGCGCACCGTAGCGTTGTGGACAGCGAGTTTGCTAATCGCGAGCGTTGGGATACCAGCGCAGCCGATGGAGACAGCGAAAATGGAGACAGGCAAGAAGCGACTGTTGGTCGTTACGCACACAGCGGGCTATCGACATGCCGACTCCATCGAGTTGGGCGAACGGGTGTTGGCGGAGATAGGCGAGCGCAGCGGCGTGTTCGAGGTGACCTACTGCCGCGACGCAAGTGAGGTGCAAAAGATGCTCACACCCCAGTTCCTCAACGACGGAAAGTACGATGGCGTAGTGTTTTTGAACACGACGGGCGACATCGGCATTCCCGACTTGGAGGCATTTCTGGAGTGGCTCAGGAAGGGCAAGGCGTTCATCGGCATCCACGCCGCCGCCGATACCTACCATAACCGTAAAGAGTATTTGGAGATGCTGCAAGGCGAGTTTGCCTATCACGGGCAGCAGACGAAGGTGGTGGCGAAGGTCGAAAAGCCCGACCATCCCGCAGTGGCGCATCTCGCGCCTGCTTGGACAGTGTTCGACGAAATCTACCTGTTCAAGGAGAACAACCGCAAG
>JANXCK010000169.1 GCA_025060055.1 Fimbriimonadales bacterium
TACTTCTACGACTACATGACAGGGCGCGAAATCCTCACCTTCTACGCCCGACTGTTTGGGATTAGCGAGCCTGATCGGAGCAAGCGCGTGAACGAGTTGCTTGACCGCGTGGGGCTAACCCGCGCGGCTGACCAGCCGCTACGCACCTACTCCAAAGGGATGCTGCAACGCATTGGGCTGGCGCAGTGCCTGCTCAACGACCCTGAGCTGCTCATTCTGGACGAGCCAACAGCCGGCTTAGACCCGATCGCACACATCGACATCCGCGACATGATTTTGGAGTTGCGCAATCAGGGCAAGACGCTGTTTATCAGCTCGCACCAACTCTCGGATGTGGAGCGCGTGTGCGACCGTGTGGCGATTCTGAACAAGGGCGTGATGGTGCGTCTGGGACGCATCGAGGAGCTGCTGGCAGGCGGGCATGTGGAAGTGATTGCCGACAAAGTGCCCGATAACGCCGTCGAGCCGATTCGGCAGTTGGGGGGCAAGGTGAGCTTGCACGACGGACGCCTGATTGTGGAGCAGCCCGATAACGGCACGGTGGACCGCGTGATCGATATCGTGCGCGCGGCAGGCGGGCACATCATCAGCGTCAAGCCCTACCGCCGCTCGCTGGAAGACCTGTTTGTGGAGACCATTCAGGGAGGCAAGAGCGTATGAATGCGACCTTAGCGATTGCGGGAGCGACCTTCGGCGAGGCTGTGCGCAAGCGCATCCTGCTTGTCATCTTGCTGGTGGCGTTGCTGATTATCCTCATCAGCCCGATGTTAGAGCCGTTTGCAGGGCGCGGCGCCACCACGATGATTCTGAGTTTCGGCTTCGGCGTCATCCAACTGGCAGGCACTTTCATCGCAATCATCATGTGTACGAGCATGATTCCCGTAGAGATCGAACGCCGCACGATTTACACGATTCTGTCCAAGCCCGTGCAGCGCTACCAGTTTGTGCTGGGCAAGTTCTTCGGGGCTGTGGGCACGATGGCGTTTATGTACCTGATGATGGGGATTGTGTTTCTGATTGCGACGCGCTTGGCACTGGGCGAGTTCAGACCCGACATCATTCACGGCTTAATCATGTTCTTTTTCCAAAGCTCTTTGCTGGCGGCGGCGGTGCTGTTCTTTTCCACCTTCGTCTCGCCTTTAGTGAACTACTTTTTGTCGGGCGGCTTGTACCTGGTGGGCAACCTGCTGAGCAGCTTTTTGGAGACGCTTCAGCGCAATCCCGAAACCACACCAATTGCCCAGATGGTGATACAAATTCTGACTGCCGTCATGCCGAACTTCTCGCTGTTTAATGTACAGAACCCCATCATCAATCCTGAGCAGGTGTTGGTCGATCCGCTCGCCTACACAGTACAGACCATCGCGTATGCGATTGTGTACATGGCGTTGCTTTTGGTGGGCAGTATGCTGATTTTCAACCAACGGGAGATGTGAGCCGCTGTCGATAGCGAGGTGTTCACGATGAAACGCAAGTATCCTAACTTATGGGTTGCTCTGATTGTACTGTTGTTGGTGCAGGCTGTAATTCAGATGCGCGTGCATCCGTTGTGGGTGCGCAACTACGCGCCGAAGCAGGTGACGCCTGTCGGTTTAGCACCTGAGCAACTCCTGGTGGCGATTGCAGGCTTTCGCGAGTTCTTAGCGACCATCCTGTGGGTACGCGCCGACGGCTTTTTCCACTCAGGCAACTACGATGCCATCTTGCCGATGCTGCGCCTCGTCACATGGCTGGATCCGCACAACCTCGAGGTGTACGCCACGGGCGCATGGCATATGGGCTACAACTTCACCGACGAGGCGCAACGCTCCGACCGCCGCTATATCCCGATGGCGCTCAAGTTCTTAGAAGAAGGTATCCAGAACAACCCCACCGTCTGGGATCTCTACTCTGAGATGGGCTGGATGTATTACCATAAAATCCAAGACCCTGTAAACGCTGTGCCGTGGATGCAAATCGCAAACGAGCATCCGAATATGATCCCTGCGCGGCGCCATATGCTGGCACACGCCCTCTTCAAGTCGGGGCGATTCGACGAAGCAGTAGATCATTGGGCGAAACTGTTCTTGGACGCCGAGAAAGACCGCGGTAAAGACTGGGAGTCGAACAACCTCTACGATGTGCGCCAGAACAACCTTGAGGAGCTGATTTTAGACCTGATGCGCCGCTACGGACCTGAACCCGAGACGCAGCCACCTGTGGATTTAGGCTTCGACGCGACGGTGAAAGTGGTGCGCCCGCGCGTGCTGCTGGTGGAAGGGCGACTCGGCATCCCCACGATTGGCTGCCGCGTGACGGTCATCCTGCGCGACAAGGGTAGAACATTAGAATACAGCCCCAAAGCGCTCAAAACCTTCACCTTCGAGGTCGACTCGAAACTGACCTACATGCAAGATTCGCTGGCGGTGCGCGAAGAGAAGTTCCGCCGTGAAATCGATATGAGCAAAGACCCGAAGATGTACCCCTTCAAGGCGGAAGAGTACGAGGTGGAGTTCATTTTCGAGCCGCGCTATGCCTCGCCGAATGTGCAGGCGCGCATCGGTTCGGATGGCGTAGGGATGTACGATGCCCGCTATATGGAGGTGGTGCGCGAGAAGCCGTCGCCGATTGAAGTGCCCAAGTACGCCCGTGTGTCAGACGCGCTGCGCCGCGAGCTGGAGAACCCGACGCGCGAGGTGTCGTATCGGCGGGTGCGCAAGGTGGTGACGCTCACACGCGCCGAAATTCTGATGCTGGGGAAGCGAGGCGAATGAGCTTTCCACTTGTGGGCGAGGAGCGACTGAGCGATGCAGGCGCGCGGCTGCGCCTGCTGTGGGAACAGCGCAACATTCTCGCGATGCCTGGCGTGTTCAACGCCGCGCTTGCCCGCTTGGCACAGTTCCACGGCTATGAAGCCCTCTACATCTCTGGCGCAGGCGTGACCAATAGCCTGCTGGGACTGCCCGATCACGGCTTTATCAGCCTGCCCGAAATGGCGCAGGTGTGCAACTACATCACCTCAGTGGTGAGCATCCCAGCGATTGCCGACGCCGACACAGGCTACGGCGGCGCGTTGCAGACCGCTCGCGCCGTGCAGATGCTCGAACGCGCCGGCTTAGCGGGAATCCACATCGAAGACCAACTCAGTCCCAAGCGGTGTGGGCATCTGGAAGGCAAAGCGCTCATTCCGCCAGAAGAGATGGTTGCCAAAATCAAGGCGGCGGTGCAGGCGCGGAGCAACCCGAACTTCGTGATTATCGCCCGCACAGACGCCCGCGCTATCGAGGGGCTGGAAGGTGCGATTGAGCGAGCCAAGCGGTATCTGCAGGCAGGCGCCGACGCAATTTTTCCCGAAGCGCTGGAGTCGCCCGATGAGTTCGAACGGTTCGCCCGCGCCATCCCCGCGCCCCTTCTGGCGAATATGACCGAGTTCGGCAAAACGCCTTACCTCACGGTCAACGAGTTCGCGCAGATGGGCTACAAAATGGTGATTTTCCCGATGAGCTGCTTCCGCGCGATGATGCGCGCTGCCGAGCAGACCCTGCTCTGCATCAAGCAACACGGCACGCAAACGCCCATTCTGGACACCATGCAAACGCGTGCCGAGCTGTATGAACTGCTGGAGTACCCTCGATATCTGGAATATGACCGTCGCTTAGCGCAGGAATGAACGCTAAAGTCTTTGTAGCAGACCGATTGCAGCGCGTGCCACCCGCTTATCCCGATGACAGCCTATTGCGGGCGGCGGAGTTGCTCGCGCAGGGCGGCGCAGGCGTGCTGCCGATTGTGGAGTTCGGCACGCCCATCGGCGTGCTGACCGAGTCGCGCCTGCGCGAGGCAATTCAGCAGGGCGCAGACTGGCTGGAGCCTGTGGCGCAGTGGATGGACGAGGCATTCCTGCGCGTCCCGATTGACACACCTGCCGACGAAGCGGCTGAGACCCTTGCCTACAGCGAGCAGCCTGCGCTTGGCGTCGACTCGTGGGGACGCTATGTCGGCGTGGTGACGCTGGCGGGGCTGGCGGCGCGCCCGATAAGCCTGCCGCAGGTAGGCATCATCGGCGGGATGGCGACCCCGCTGGGCGTGTATCTCACGAACGGCGTGGTGAGCGCGGGCGCGGGCACACTGGGACTGATGCTCACAGGCGCGCTGCTGTTCGCGCTGTTCTTGTTGGCAAACTGGCTGGTGATTGGCGGGATGTGGTGGGCGCAGGAGCGACTGGGAGTCCCGCTTTACAGCTACTACAACTCGCCCTTCGCAGGGCAGTGGTTCCTGCTATCCGATGTGATGGGGCTGGTGCTGCGCAGCTCAATTTTTGTGGTCTTCTTGCTACTGATGCGCCTGCTGCCCATCGCGGGCACGCATGCAGCAGAGCATATGGTGGTACACGCAATCGAACGGGGCGAGCCGCTGACGCTGGAGGTCGTGCGACGGATGCCACGCGTGCATCCGCGCTGTGGTACGAACCTCGTGGCGGGCATCGTGCTGTTTTTGGGGCTGGCAAAGGTGTTTCAGTTCGGTGCGCCCGAAGGTGAAGCACGCGACCTGGCGTTGCTGATGGCGCTCCTGCTGACGCTGATGTTCTGGCGGGCGTTCGGGGGCTTTCTGCAGTGGGTTGCAACCACGAAGCCGCCAACCGATAAGCAACTGCTGAACGCAATTCGCGTGGGCGAAGAGCTGCTGCGCAAGGCGCGCCCCTACAGCGGGGCGACACCCCCGTTTGGCTTGCGCTTGCTCAATAGCGGCGTGCTACAGATTTTCTTGGGCGCGTGGGGACTGATGGCGCTGCTCTACCTGCTGGAAAGCTGGCTGGGGATTACCCTTGTGGTTCAGTGATTGGCACTATTCGCAATCACCTTGTGTGGCTGTGAGGGGACTCTCTGAGGCGCAGCGTAGTGCGTTCTGCGCCACGGCGCGCTGTGATTTCTACATCTTCCAACTTAGTTCCTTTGGGCAGCTCAACCCGCCAGCGGTTCGCTGCGGGGCGCGTGACCTTGAGGCTTTGGCGTTTCGCGGTTGCCACTACCGTTGCGGCGTTCGGCGACACTTCACCCTCCAGTGCGTCGGTTCTGCGCTCCGTCCACACCAGAAACGGCTCGCCGCGACTAATTGCACGCATATACGCCACCATCACATCGAGTTCCTCAGAGCGCATGCCGATTGCGCCAGGCATGCTTTCCACAACCTCGCGCAACTCGCTTACTGAGGCGTACTTTTTCTCGAAGTCGCGTTCCAGCATCGCGCCTTCCTTACCGTGGCACGAGCTGCACTTGCGCTCGTAGGTCTCCACTGCTTTCAAGGGGGCGGGGCGCAGACCTCCCAGCGCCACCGCCACGCCCAGCAGAACACCAAAAATTACGAGCGCGCTACATCCCCTTCGCATGCTGCCCTCCTACCCACGAGATTCGGTAGATTCGGTTCGTGGTGTCGCAGCTGAACAGTACGCTGCCGTCGGGCGCCTCAACGCAGTCCACAGGGCGCGCCAGCACCCGATTGGCGCCTATCAGAGTCTTTACGATGGTGAGACTGCCATATGGTCTGCCCGTCACCTCGTCAAACAGCACGCGCTCTACACGGTAGCCATCAGGCACGACGCGGTTCCACGACCCCCTGCACGCAACGAACATATCGCCCTTGTGCCCCGGAAAGTGGTCTTTGGTGAGGAAGGTGAAGCTGTTGGCTGCCCAGTGTGCCCCGAAGCTCCACGCAGGCGGCTCGGTCTTGTCAGCCAGTTCCACAATGTCCTTGCGGTTCTGGTACTCGATTCGCGGGAGTTTGTTGCCCGTGATAAACGGATGCCCGTAAAACTTGCCTTGCTGATAGTGGTTCAGTTCGTCAGGCGGGTTGTAATCGGTGATGGGCTGGAACTGTTGTGGGCGTTCGCCCAGCGTGCGTCCAAACCAGTCGCTGCCGTGATCAACGCCCCAGATTTCGTTTGTGCCCGGGCGAAGGCGCAGCTTCTCAGTGTTGCGGATACCGCTGGCAAACAGCGTTTTGCCCGTGCCATCCTTGTTGAAACGCCAGATTTTTTGGCGCTCGGTCTGAGTTTCGTCTTCGATGTTGCCCGAATCGCCGATAGCCGTGTAGATGTAGTTGTTGGTCACCAGAATCGGGCGCCACCAGTGTCCGCCGCCGCGTGGCAGTTTGCCTTCAGGGATGACGGTTTGTACCTCGTCGGCTTTGCCGTCGCCGTCTGTGTCGCGAGCTTTGTGGATTGCGCCCGTCTGCGCGAACCACAGCCAGCCGTCAGCGAAGTGCATCCCATGCACGGTCGGGTAGCCACGAACAAACGTGTTCGCCACCTCATAGCGATTGCCGCGCAAGCGTAGGGTCAGAATATCGCCCCGATTGGGACGGCTAAGGTACAGATTGCCCTTGTCGTCGAACTCCATGAAGCGGGCGTTGCCCAGATTGTCTGCCACGAGGTCTACTCGATAGCCCGGTCGCACCCAGAATTCGGGCACGCCAGCACCGCGTACTCCGGCGGCAGCAGGCGTGGGGGTGTTCGATGGAGAACGCGGACTGGCGGGACGCTGCGCCGTGAGACAGCCAATCAGAACGCTCGTAGTGAACACACCGAACACAAACCCGACAGCCACCTGCCGACTCATAACATGCCGATTATACCTGCTGGCTCTTGCTGCGTGTTCGCTTGCTCCTCTTTCCAATCCCAGAGTTGAACTCCACAATCTTTTCCCAGTCCAGCTCGCCGTCTTCAGTGGCGAACTCGTTTTCGATTTCGAGGTCAATTCCTTTGGCGCTAGACTTTCGCCCGCTGCTCACCGCCAGCGCAATCGGCGTAAGGCGGTGAAGTGATGATGAGGTCTACGCACTCGTCAGGTAGCTGTGCAAGCACCTCTTTACAGTCGCCGTGAATAATCCGATTCAGGAAGAGAGACAACGATTTCTTATGCATGGCTATCGGCGTCGGGAGTATACCTGAAGCCAAGCATTTGAAGGTCGCCCCTGCTACTCGAAGATTACGCGGACAGGCAGCTCGAACCCAGGCAGCACAGGCTCGCCGCGCAGGGTGTCGGTCTCAGTAAGCACCTGAGTCAGTTCATGGGGTGGCTGCCAAACTTCCACTACGCGCCGCTCGGGGTCTACTACCCACACCACCTGCACGCCGCCCGCCAGCCACTCGCCCACTTTCTCGCGCACTTTGTTGCAGGAGTCGTCGGGCGAGACAACCTCTACTACAAGGTCGGGCACGACTCTGGAGAAGCCTTTGGCAAGCTCGCCTTCGGGCAGGCGTTCCTTGCGGATGAACGCGGCGTCGGGAGCAAGCACGCTCTCGCCTGCAGGTGTGCGCAGCACAAAACCCGTTTCAGCAGCGTAGGTTTTCCCCAGCCCATATTGTCGCACGAAGGCGCGTACTTCTGCGCCGATGCTCATTGCAATCTCACCGTGTCTGGCTCCTGCAGGCATATATTCGCGCACCTCCCCGCGCCAGAGTTCGGCGCGCTTGCCGATGTAAGCCCGCTCGAACTCTTCTACGCTCATCCGCTGCCCAACGGCGGTCGCCATCGCTGCCTCACCTGCGAGATTGTACCGAAAAATCACATGCGCGGGGGCTTGAACTGCCTAAAGGTTGCCTCGTCGTAAGGCGGTTTGAGCGCGCCCTGCGCAATCACCTGCTCCAGTTTGCGTGCCGTCGCCATCGCTTTGAGGGGCACATCGTTGCGCATGAAGCGCATTCGGCTAAGCCCCACGCCTTTCTCGCGCACGCCGTACACTATCGTCCCACTGCGGAACCGACCTTGCGCCACACGCTGACACACATCAAACACCGCACTGTCCACGCGCTTCATCATGCCGGTCAGCACGCGCCCTGACGCCAAGTGGTCTTGGTCGCTGTCCACGCCACGCCGAGACATTAAACGACTCGTCGCCAATCCCGCCGACATCCGTCACCATCGCTGCTCGAACCTTCTGCATAGACGCCTCCTTGTCTGTATTCTTCCTGAGAACGGGCATATTGTACCCCCTAATCGAGAGAAGGCTCAGGAGGCAGTACGAATGCAGGCTTTCCGCTCAGTTCTTGCCTGGAGAGCGTGTACTATACCAATCGAGGTTTCAAATGACGCAATGTCGTGTACGACTGAAGCCGTTCCTGTGCAGACGAAGCCCGCCTACGCGGGCTATAGCCGACGAAGGTCGGCTTCGTTTGCGTAGGAACGGCTTTAAGCGTTTTGGGTAGGGGCAGGTTCCCAACCCGCCCTGCAGGAAAGGGATGATTTCACGTTGGAGGCACTTACCACGCGCCCCTGCTGCTGCGCGTGTTCTGGCAAGCTACCCGCTCGCCCCAAAGTTGAGCAGTATAATCAGCAAGTCGGCATCGTTCACTGTGCCGTCGTTGTTCAAGTCAGCGTCGGAGTCGCTTGTGCCGAACGCAAGCAGCACTGCCAGCAAGTCCGCGTCGTTGATGACCCCGTCGCCGTTCACATCGCCCAGCTTCTGGAAGTTTAGATTTAGGTAGGCGAAGCCTTGTGCCGCGATTGATACATTCGATACAGTGACTGGCAGATACTTCGCTGCGCGCGCTCGCACAGTGTAAGTTCCGGGCGTATTCACGCGCTCAGAGAACCCGCCGTAGGCGTCTAAGGTGGTATTGATGGTCTGCACGATGCTTGCGCCTTGAATCAGCTCTAAGGTGAGCGGCACGCCCAGCGGCAGCCCTTGCCTGCCATCCAGACGCGCTTGCCCATGCACAATCGCAGGCGGGTTCGTCGGACGAATACGGTATACGCGATTGGCAAACAGACTGACCACATACAAGTAGCCGTCAGGTCCTATGCGCAAATCGGTCACTACGCCCCAGTCTATGCCGATTTGAGGCAACCCGCGCTCAGCAATGCTGTCTGCAACGCGGTCGGCGAGTGCGCCCGTCAACACAAAGTCATTGCGCGTCGCGTTGGGCACAAACCGGTATAGCCCACTATTGTTGTTCTCGCCGACCAGCGCAGTGTCCCGCAGATTGGCATCGAACCGCGCGGAGCGCACGAACACGATGCTGGTCACGCCAATCGGTTGCAGCCATGAGAAAATCGGGTCAGCGTAGTAGGAGTTGGGTAGGTAGATGAGGTCGCTTGCGTTGTATGCGCGTCCGCCATTTTCCGAGTAGGCTGCGTTCCGCGCATCGGGTCCCATTATCTTGAGCCAGCCGCTGTTGAAGCCGCGCTCCACAAGATTAATCTCGTCGTATACATTCGGGCCGTTCTCCGTAATCCAAAGGCGTGCCGTGAGGCTATCGAATGTGATCCCGAAGCTGTTTCGGATGCCGTAAGCCCAGAGCCATCGAATGCGCACATCGGGATGGCTGATGAACGGGTTATCCGACGGGATTGTGCCGTCGGGATTCAGCCGAAAAATCCCGCCCACACCCGCCACCGCCGTCGCGCTCGTGTTCTGCTCGATGCGCGGGTTGCTCAGAAAGCCTCGATTGAGGTCGCCTGTGACGCCATAC
Source organism: Fimbriimonadales bacterium (assembly GCA_025060055.1). Lineage (GTDB taxonomy): Bacteria > Armatimonadota > Fimbriimonadia > Fimbriimonadales > GBS-DC > GBS-DC. The sequence continues at coordinate 9,446 of JANXCK010000169.1, forward strand.
AACTTACCGTCAGGACCGAACAAAATCACGCCGCCGTTGTGGTTGGGACCGTTGTTTTGCGTCGGGTCTCTCGGAAACGCCACAATCAGCGTCGGCTCCACCAGTTGACTGCCGTTCCAACGATACCGTTCCACACGGTTGTCTACCCACGCCGCCTGTGAGCTTGTGTCGCTCCCCGTGCTGGAGCGCGTGTAGTAAAGGTACACATATCCGTTTGTCGCGAATTCGGGGTGTAAGGCGATTCCCAGCAAGCCGCGCTCGCTGGCATTGTTCACAGGCAAGTCTAACACTGTGCTGACGACCGTGCCGTTTTCCACGAGTTTTACGCGCCCGCTGTTTTTCTCGATGACGAAAAAGCGGGATGGGTCTGCAGGGTTCAAGAACTGAATCGCGATTGGAAACGAAAGCCCGCTACTGACGACAGTGTCGTAGGTCAGATTCGGAATCGAGAGCGATTGTGCCTGCAAGCTGCCCGATAAACTCAGGCAAGCGACCCAAAAGCCAAAGCGTGCCTGCATGCTCTGAATTATAGCCCAAGTCGCTACTTATAAGTGCCTCAACGGTGAACTCGTCCTGTTTTCCGTAGGACGGGTTTGAGAACCTGCCCCTACCTGCAACGCCCTTGTAGGGGCGCGTTCCCAACGCGCCCAGTTGTCTTCCCGTAGCGACCCTTTGCCATCCGCTCGCATGAATCCTTTCGCTCCCCTGCTGCCTCTAACCCTCATGGAGGGAATGCACCATGCAAACCTACGCAGAGGTAGGCAGTGCGCCTGTCAAGGCGCGTGAGACTGTGCGTCATCGTGTCGTTATTATCGGCGGCGGTACCGCAGGTATCACCGTCGCCGCGCAACTCGTTCGTAAGGGCGTCCACGATGTGGCGATTATCGAACCGTCTACGAAACACTACTATCAGCCGTTGTGGACGCTGGTCGGCGCAGGTGTGGCGAAAGCCGAGCAGAGCGTGCGCGATGAGGAGCGCTACATCCCCAAAGGCGTGCGCTGGATTCGCGACTATGCTGTG